>NZ_JANRHO010000010.1:0-60354 GCF_024733715.1 Thermophilibacter sp. ET337
GCGGGCGGGCTGCGGACAGCCCTCGATGGGCAGCGGACGGCGGTGGCGGCACCCCGGGTGGCGGCGGGCAAAACTCGAGCAGGATTGGGCTGCGTCCAGGTGGTCGCTACGGCAATGGGTTTATCTCGGGTCGTTCGGATCGAGCATGGTGACGTGCCGACGTTCTTCTCGTTCTTCTCGCCTTGCACGGCCCTGACTTTTCAACATGACCGGTCCCTGTGGGATAATGATTGCATTGTGTTATGGACCGTCACGGCGTGTGCCGGATTGGATGTGCGTCAATGCCGACTCTCAACTGGATGGGTAAGGAGAAGGTGGTCAACCACCACCGCGACGTCCCGTATCGCGTGCTCGAGCGCGTGCCCGAGAAGGGCGTGCTGGACAGCCACGGCTCTGACTGCGGGAACATGGTCATCCACGGCGACAACCTCGAGGCGCTGAAGGCGCTGCTGCCGGAGTACGAGGGGAAGGTCGACTGCGTCTACATCGATCCGCCGTACAACACCGGCAACGAGGGGTGGGTCTACAACGACAATGTGAACGACCCGAGGATCAGGAAGTGGCTCGGTCAGGTCGTCGGCAAGGAGGGCGAGGACTTCAGCCGCCACGACAAGTGGCTGTGCATGATGTACCCGAGGCTGCAGCTGCTGCGGAAGCTGCTCGCGCCGACGGGGGCGATCTTCATCAGCATCGACGACACGGAGCTCGCTAACCTCAAGCTCATCTGCGACGAGATCTTCGCCCCGTTGTGCTTTGTAGGTGATATTTCTTGGCAGAGAACCTACTCCATGCGTAATGATTCCAAGGGTATTCCCACGGAAGTCGAGCACATTCTTGTATACGGAAAAAGTGCTGGCTGGCAGCCAAACAAACTTCCTCGAACGGCCGATATGGATGCTAAGTACAAAAATCCTGACAACGACCCAAATGGCCCGTGGCAGAATACTTCGGCATTTGCGCCTGGTGGAGCATCTCATCAGGGCATGGTCTATGCAGTCCAGCATCCGTTTACCGGGAAGATGATATATCCCACGCAAGATGCTCACTGGCGTTTTCAGCAGCAATCTCTGCTCGAAATCATGAACGGATGGGCGCCCTATGAACTGTGCAATCTTCATGATGAGGCAGAGCGTGGACTTGTTTGCAATTTACGTCCTGGTGAAGTTCGCCAGGATGTTCTCGGATTGGTTCTCTCTGTCCCACTTGAAGAGGCGAGACGTCTCGCCAGTAGTGTTATGGAGCGTGGCCAATGGCCCCGCCTGTTTTTCACGCGAGGCGGGAATGGAGGTGTTCGTCGAAAGACCTATCTTTCCAATGTCGAGGGCTTGCCTCCTACCAATTGGTGGCCTCATAGCGAAGTCGGACACACCGACGAAGCAAAGAAAGAACTTAAGTCCGTCTTTGACGGAAAGATTCCTTTCGATACTCCAAAGCCCACACGCCTTATAGAACGTGTGCTTCAAGTGGCGGCTGGTGACGACGCGCTCGTTCTCGACTCCTTTGCCGGCTCTGGAACAACTGCTCACGCTACGCTGAGGCTGAACGCCGAAGACGGCGGCTCCCGTCGCTTCATCCTCGTGGAGCTCGACGACTACGCCGACACCGTCACCTCCGAGCGCGTGCGCCGCGTCATCCACGGCTACGGCGAGGGCAAGAGCGCGGTCGCAGGCATCGACTCCGGCTTCTCCTACTACGAGCTCGGCCCCGCGCTGTTCCGGGCGGACGGCTCGATCGACCCCGCCGTCACGCGCGGCGACCTCGCGCGCTACGTCTGGGCGACCGAGACGCGTGCGCCCTACGAGGACCTCACGGACGAGCACCCCTACCTCCTCGGCGAGCGCGCCCAAGCGGTCTACTACCTCGCCTGGGAGCCCGGCGAGGAGACCGCGCTCACCTACGACCTTCTGCGGGGCCTCCCGCGCAAGGGCGCGCCGACCGTGATCTACGCGGACCGCTGCGCCATCGCGCCCGAGCGCCTCGACGAGATGGGCGTCGTCTTCAAGCGCGTGCCCGACCAGATAGCGAGGATCTAGCCATGGAGCTGAAGCAGTACCAGAGGGACGTCCTCAGGGAGGTCGGCCGCTTCGCGAGGACGTACGCGATGACCAGGGACGCGTCGACGGCCTACGGCGTCTTCATGAACGCGGTCGGGCTCACGCCCGGGCAGGGCGGGGTCGAGCGCTACCGCGACGACCTCGGCGGCGCGCCGAAGGTGTGCGTCAAGGTGCCCACGGGCGGCGGCAAGACCTTCATCGGCGCGAGCGCCGTGCGCGTGCTGACCGAGGCGCTGCCCTCGGCCGCCAACGTCGTGGCGTGGCTCGTGCCGAGGCGCGAGATCCTGTCGCAGACGCTCCGCAACTTCCGCAACCCCGGGCACTTCCTGCGCATGGCGCTCGACCGCGACTTCGGCGGGCGCGTGGAGGTGCTCGACAAGGAGGACGGCCTGCGCGGCCGCTCGTTCACCGCGTCGACCGTCGGCGAGCAACTCACGCTCTTCGTGCTCTCCTACGACTCGTTCAAGAACAAGGACGGGAGGCGCGCCTACGCGGAGAACTCGGCGCTCGCCGGCCTCACCGCCCACCAGCGTGACGCCGGCACCGCCGTGGACGTGGAGGGCGCGGACGACACGGCGCTCATCACCGCGCTCGCGGGCACGAACCCGATCGTTGTCGTGGACGAGAGCCACCACGCGCGCTCGAAGCTCTCGCTGGACATGCTTCGCAACCTCAACCCCCGCTTCGTGCTGGAGCTCACGGCGACGCCGGCCAAGGGCGCGAACGTGATCGCGCAGGCGACCGCGCGCCAGCTCAAGCGCGAGGAGATGGTGAAGCTGCCCGTGGTGGTGTACCGCCGCCCCGACAAGCGGACTACCATCGCCGACGCCGTCACGCTCCAGCGCAGGCTCGAGGCGATAGCCGAGCAGGACGAGAAGAGGACCGGGCGCTACATACGCCCCATCGTGCTCTTCCAGGCCGAGCGGCGCGGCACGGAGGGCGCCGAGACCTACCAGAGGCTCAAGGACAAGCTCGTCGAGGGCGGCATCCCTGCCGAGGAGATTGCCGTGCGGACGGGCGACGTGGACGAGATCGGCGGGGCCGACCTCATGAGCCGCGAGTGTCCGATACGCTTCATCATCACCGTGGAGGCCCTCGCCGAGGGCTGGGACTGCCCCTTCGCCTACGTGCTGGCCACCGTCGCCAACAAGAGCTCGCAGGTGAGCGTGGAGCAGATCGTGGGGCGCGTGCTGAGGCAGCCCCACGCGGCTCGCGCGGGGGCGCGCAGCCTCAACATCGCCTACGTGCTCACGGCGTCCGCGGACTTCGACGCGACCCTCACGCAGGTGGTCGACGGCCTCAACGGCGTGGGATTCTCGCGCGAGGACGTCGAGGCCGCCGGGACTGCGCCCGCAGTACCCGCGCAGCAGGACCAGATCGAGTTCCCGGACGAGCCGGCAGACGACCCCGAGGGCGGCGAGGGAGACGACCTCGACCTCGACGGGCTCGACCTGACCGTGCCCGACAGCGCCGGCGACGCCGCCGTGCCCGCGTCCGTGGACGACATCATCGGCACCTCCGAGCACGTCGAGGAGCGCTTCGAGGAGGAGGCCGGCTCGGGCGACGCCGGCCCCCTGCTCGGCGGCCTGGGAGGGGGATCCAACGTATACCGCATGCGCGAGGCGGTCTCAGACTCGGCGAGGGAGCTCGCCGTCCCGCAGTTCATGATCCGCGTGGACGGTGGCCTGTTCACCGATGACGAGACGTGGAAGCCGCTCGACCGCGAGGACCTTCTCGCGGACTTCAGGCTGTCCAAGTACGGCATCGAGGACGTGAAGGTCGACCCCGACACGTTCTCCGAGGCGCGCGAGGTCGACCTCGCCTCGGACTCCGACGAGTACCGCATCCGCTGGCTCGAGGACGACGTCAGGAAGAACATGGCGATGCTCTTCGCCAACATGTCAGACGAGGGCAAGCGCGAGAGCCTGAAGGCGCTCGTCCTCCAGGCGATGTCTTCTCAGTTCAAGAACACCTTCGGGAGCGCCCAGCTCACGGGCTACATCGCCCGCGTGGTGGACGACATGGACTCGCCCGTCGTGGACGCGTGCCTCCACAGCGTGGGCGGCGTCGCACGCGCCGTCACGGACGCCGTGCGCGGGCTCGCCGACGACTTCTGCGAGGACCGCTTCGGAAAGCTCCTCTCGCGGGGTGACGTGCGGCTCGAGCCGGCGTACCGGTTCCCCGAGTCGTTCGTGCAAGCAACCCCTATGACTGCCTACGACGGGGCGCTCTATGAGGCCGAGGACGGCCGCGTCGACGGGCTGGAGCGAAAGATGGTGGACCTGCTCGCGAACAACCGACGCGTGAGGTGGTGGCACCGCGTGGTGGAGCGCAAGCCCGGGGAGTTCGGCATCAACGGGTTTGTCAACCACTACCCGGACTTCCTCGCTTTGCGCGACGACGGCGTCCTCATGGCGATAGAGACCAAGGGCGAGCATCTGGCCGAGGACGCCAGGCGGAAGCTGCGTCTGGGAACGCGGTGGGCCGACATGGCCGGCGCCGGGTTCCGATACTTCATGGTGTTCGAACGCGAGGCGCCGGACGCGGATAACGCGTTCACGCTGGCGGAGTTCGGCAGCGAGATTCTGGGATAAGGGGGCAGCTTGGATCAGCTAGGCGAAGGGCAGGGGCGCACGGCTGACGCGACGAAGGGAGTCGTCTCCCACATTCCTCAATTTGACAGTTCGGCGATTGGCCAGGCGTCAAAGCTGGCAGACATCGCCAGCTCGGTAACTGACCCTATCCGAGACGCTCTTGCGGGCACAGACTTCGGATCTCTGTCCAGCTCGTTCCCGTCTTCTCTGACGGACGAGGTGACGAAGGCTTTTGATGCTTCTGCGCTAAAGCTACCCGATTATGATCTGGGCGGAGCATTTGAGGTCATGACCCCAAACTACACGATTCCTGACCATTCTTCTATGTATCGTGAGCTCTCTTCATATCCGAAGTCCAGCTGGCAGCAGCTCATCATCCTGGGGAACGGCTTCGACCTCCAGTGCGGGCTCCACTCGAGATTCGGCGACTTCTTCAAGCCCCGATTCGAGGTGATTGCTGGCATCGAAAGTTACAGCAGGGCAGCTTGGGAGAGTGTATTAGAAGACTCCGACCTGACCCTTTGGGACTTTATTCTCGAGGCGAACATAGATGACGCGTGGTGCGACGTCGAAGGCGAAATGGAGAGGTGGATTCTCTCCTACTCTGACCAAAACTCCAAGACGTCGTTGTTCTGGGGCGCGCTTAAGGCAGTGAAGCGCGCGGACCTGTTCACTGACGGGATGACATGCACCGTGTGGCGCGAAGGCGGCAGACGCCTTGCGGGCGAAGAGGATGACAGGACCCATCTCTTTTGCAACATCGCTCGCTACGTCCTAACAATCAACCCCGAGCTCTCCGACGAGCAATGCACTCCAGAGTTTTTCGTCAAGCTGCTTAAACGAGATCTGGGAAGGCTCGAGCGGGCTTTCGGTGCCCATCTATCCAAGGAGATTGACGACAACAACGAGTATGTCGGGGAATGTAGGAACCTCTGCCGGATGATTGTTGAGGACGGCAAGCAGAGCGACGAGGACTTCTATGTGTCGACTTCCGTTCTGAGCTTCAACTACACGAGCGTTGCCGAAGACCACTTCGACAAGGGCGACGACGGCGTGTTCGTCAACATCCACGGAAAGCTTGGGGAAGACATCATATTCGGCATAGACGGCAAGGACTGCATGGACAACCCCGTCGCAGTCCCGTTCACCAAGACGTACCGTCTCATGCTGCGTGGCGGGTCGAGGACTGGTGGTCTGATAAGCACTGCAAACAGCTCAAACCTTCAGGATGCGACCGACGTCATTAAGTTCTACGGGCACTCGCTCGGCAGGGCAGACTACTCCTACTTCCAGTCAATATTCGACGGCGTTGATCTTTACGAGAGTGAGACTGTGCTCGTCTTCTATTTCCCGCTGGACAGTTCAGATAACTCGGAGAGGATCAACAACGAGCGGCGCTCGAAGCTCGCAAACTCGATCAACAACCTGCTGGTTGCATATGGGGCAACCATGGACAACTCAGATCATGGCAAGAACCTCATGCACAAGCTTCTGCTTGAGGGAAGACTGATAATTCGCGGGCTGCCGGTTGACTGAATGAGTCCGATGAGACGATCTTGGGGGCACCAATGATTGACATGAGGCGTGTTGAGCTTATCGATCGAGTCGTAAGGAGGGTCATAGACACCTTCGACAACGGCGATTGGCAGCTTCTTGCCATGTACCTAGGGAATTACGGCACGATCATCACTGGCCACGACAGGCTCCTGAGGAGCCTCTATTTTGGGGACGAAGACTATCCGTCATGTGTCGCTTCCGTCATTGGGCAGCTCTACAGCAAGGACCCCGACTCACTGGCACTGGTTGAGAAGATGCTTGCCGACAAGAGCGCCGGAGACCAATCACATCCCGAAGGCACGAACGGAGGGCCCATGAACCCAACATCCGCCGCTTCAAAACTCGACATCTCGATGGCTGCGGTGATGATTCCATTCACCCCACAATTCGATGACGTCAGAAACGCCATGGCCCGGGCATGCCGAGAGAACCACTTGACGCTGAAGGCTGCGGATGACGTCTGGGAGGAATCCATCCTCATCGATGACATAATGAATCTGATACGGACGGCGTGTATCGTGATCGTCGATTTCTCGGGCAAGAACCCCAACGTAATGTACGAGACCGGTGTCGCGCACGCCTTGGGAAAGGAAGTCATCCCAGTCTCTCAGTCCATCGATGACGTCCCCTTTGACGTCAAGCATCACCGCGTGCTCGTGTATGAAAACAACGAAGCGGGTCGCGAGTCTCTCAGGAAACGTTTGGCTAGTCGAATTAGAACCATACTTGACCGAAACGACTGGTATATCCCGTTTTAATCTCTTGGGCGCTAGGGCTCCGGTCTTGAAATAAGCGAAATGCCGTCTCGCCTCCCTAGTGTTGGAAAGTCCGGTCCGAGCCACACGCCCGACTCCCCGTGCCCGAGAACGAGTGGCATGCGGTCGTGGACGGGCGACACGCTGGCGTTCGGCCTGGTGGTGACGATCGAGAACCGGTCGCCCTCGCGCACGGCGGCGAGCAGGAACGCCCTGGCGCCGGGAAGCCGGAACAGGTACTGCCGGCGAACCGGCCTGCCGGTCCTCTCGCTCTCGACCTTCTCGGTCATGTGCCCCTCGTAGAAGGCGCGCACGGGCACGAGGCAGCGGCCTTCCGCTATGGCCTTCGCCCACATGCCGCGCCTGCCCAGGCGCAGCTGCTCGAGGGCGGACTCGATGCGCGTGTTGAAGACGGCGTTGGGCTTTCCGTCGAGCGGGAAGCCCCATGTGAGGCGAGCTACGGCAAGTCCATCGTCCTTTGGAACGTACACGGGAACGAGGCTACCGGGGCGGACGTCGCGCAGGGGGTCCGGGCGCTCTATGTAGCGGATCGCGTGCGTGCCGGGAGTGGCGCGCGCGTCCAGCACCGCCTGCGCCTCCTCCATCGTGAGCGGGCACATCCTCACGCACATCGTGGCCTCCTCTCGCCCTCGTCCTTCTCCCCATTATCCCCGCGTCGGGTCTTTGTGACACGCCCATAGCCTGTACCCATCGTTTGGGTGCGGGCTATTTCTTTGCCCGCCTTACTGGAAGGACGGGCAGATGGATGGCTTGCAGGACGAGGCGAGGCTCGAGGGGCAGGGCGCGGCGCAGGAGCCGCAGGGCGCGCCGTCGCAGGTGAGCGGCGACGATGGCGCCGCCGCGCCCCCCGTGGCCGACGACAGCGCCGCCAAGGCGCGCGCGGACTACGAGGCGGCGCTCGCGGAGCGCGACGCGCGGATCGCGGAGCTCGAGGGCGAGATCGCGGAGGCGGCCAAGACCGCCGAGGGCGCGGAGAAGCTGCGCGCCGAGATGGACGAGCTGCGCCGGAAGGGCGACGAGGAGCGCGTCGACTTCGAGCTTCAGCTCGCCGGGGCGCGCAACGCCAAGGCCGCCCGCGCGCTCCTGCCCGACCACGACGGCGACATAGAGAAGCTGAAGGCCGCGGAGCCCTGGCTCTTCTCGGCACCCGCCGCCCCCGCGCCGACCGGCGCGACGGGCCTCCCGAGCGCCGGCGCCGCCGGGGCCGACGAGTCCACGCAGATGAGCCGCTGGCGCAAGATCGCCGGCCTTCCCGAGAGCGAGGAGTAGCAGATGGCGAACAGCATCGCGTACACCAAGAACTACACGGCCGTCCTGGACGAGGTCTACAAGAGGGCCGCGTGCTCGGCGTGCCTGAACTCGCCGCGCCGCATGGCGCGCGCCGGGCGCAACGCCAAGGAGATCATGGTCCCCAAGATCGAGGTGACGGGCCTCGGCGACTACACCCGCAACGTGGGCTACAAGACCGGGTCGATCACCTACGAGTTCGAGACGAAGACGTTCAACTACGACCGCGGCATCAGGCTGCTCGCGGACGTGATGGACGTCGAGGAGGCGGGCGTGCTCGACTGCTTCGTGGCGGCGGGCTCGGAGCTCCAGCGCACGCAGGTGGCGCCGGAGGCCGACGCGTTCACCTTCTCCGAGATCGCGGGGCACGAGGGCGTGACGCCCGTTGAGGAGGACTTCTCGAACGCCGACGCCGAGGACGTGCTGGCGAGCCTGCGCGCGGCAACGAACGCGATGGACGAGGCGGAGGTGACGACCGGGAGCCGCATCCTCTTCATCACGCCGACCCTGAAGGGCGTGCTGGACGACTTCAGCCTGGCGAACCCGGCACGATCCAACCGCGTGCTCGAGCGCTTCAGCCGCGTGGTGGAGGTGCCGCAGACGCGGTTCTTCTCCGCCATCGCGCTGAACTCGGGCGAGGAGGACCAGTTCGGGTACTCCCGCGCCGAGGGCAGCTACGTCAAGACGACGGACAGCTCGGTCACGCCCGGAAAGACGTACTACACCGAGAGCGGCGGGGCGTACTCCAAGGTGTCGAGCCCGAGCGCGGGCAGTCTCTCCACGTACTACGAGCTCGTGGGCGCGGGCGCGCCGATCAACTACATGGTGGTGGAGAAGTCAGCCGTCATCAAGTTCGACAAGCACGTGGCGTCGCGGGTCTTCTCCCCGGACGAGCTGGAGAGCCTGGACAGCTACATGATGAAGTACCGCAAGTACGGCATCGTGGAGCTTTTGGACAACAAGCTGGACGGCGTGCACGTCTCCTGCGCGCCGCTGGCCTAGTGGACGGGGCGACGGGCGCGGCGGGCTGCGGCCCCGCGCCCGTCTCCTACGGGTTCTACCAGGACGGGTACGGCGGGGCGCTTTCCGCCGAGGCGCTCGCGGAGGCGCTGCCGGCGGCGGTGCGGTGCGTGGGCGGCCTGACCGGGCGGCGCGAGCCCGACCCCCGATGGGACGAGGGCGTCGCAGACGCGTGGCGGCGCGCTGTGTGCGCGGCCGCCGACGCCTTCGCCGAGTACGGCGAGGGGCGCGTGGGCGGCTTCTCCATCGGGTCCTTCTCGGTGACCAACTATCGCGACGAGGGGACGACCGGCTCGGTGGTGGCGCGGGAGGCCGCGCTCGCGGAGCTCGCGGGGACGGGCCTCGCCTTCGCGGGGGTGCGCTGATGCGCTACCTGAGGCCGATACCCAAAAGGCTGCTGCCCGACGACATGCTGGTGTTCCTGCCCGCGGAGGGCGGCGGGCGCGGCGAGAGCCGCCTGGTGCGCCACGTGAGGTTCGAGCGGGAGGAGTCCGCGGTGGCGGACGCGCACCGCTCGGCCGACGCGGGGCACGGGACCGTGTTCGTGGACGCGGTCAACAGCGAGGGCGCGCTCGAGGTGCCGGCCGGGGCGCGCGTGCTGATCGGCGCGGGGCCGTCGATGCTGGTGCGCGCGTGCCGGCGATGCTGCGTGGTGCGCGGCCAGGTGCACCACTGGGAGCTGGAGGTGGGCTGATGGCATGCGACGAGCCCCTCGGCGCATACGTGCCGGACGACTGGGACGCCGAGGGCGGCGGGGTCGCCGGCGCGGCGGCCGCGCTGCTCCGAGCGCTGGGCTACGGCAACGCGTTCTGCTCGCCGCCCCCGGCGCGCCTCTGCTGCGAGCCGATCGTGCTGACGCAGGGCGCGCTCGAGCGCGAGGCGCGGCTCGCGGACGGCGCGGAGCGCGGGCGGGTGCCCGTGGATGTGCTCGTGTGCTGCGAGGCGGCGCGCGACGCCGAGGCGACGTGCCGCGCGGTGGAGCGCGACCTGCGCCGAGACTCCTGGACGGGCTCCGGCGAGGGCTGGCGCTGCAGGGTGGCGGCCGTGGACTCCGGGGGCTCGGCGCCGAGGGGCCGCGACGGCTCCGGGCGCTGGCTCTGGGGGTTCACGCTGATTCTGACGGTGGTGATCGACTTTGGCGGACAGGGTTAGGGCCGGTCGCGGCGTGGACGACCGCGACGTGGTTCGCAAGAGCAACCCCCTGCAGCGTGCGGCCCAGGGGTCGCGCGAGCAGCGGGCCGGCTCGGCGGAGACCGACCGCATGGGGCGCGAGCAGCAGCGCCGAGCGACGGCCTACGGGCGGGCGCGGGGTCGGCTGTGAGCTCTCTCACCTACAACGGGCACGACTTCTCCGATTACGTGACGGCCGAGCTGGTGGAGCCGGCGGGGCACGCGCTCTCGCCGAGGGCGCTCATGGTGCCGGGGCGGCCGGGCGCGGCGCTCTTGGGCTCGGAGCTGTCGCCGCGCGTCCTGCGCGTGCGGCTCTTCCTCGACGCGGGCATTTCTCTCGGTGCGGACGAGCGCTCGGAGATCCGTCACGTGCTGTACGGGTGGCTCGTGGCGCCCTCGGGCGCCGAGCTCGAGCTGCCCGGCGAGCCGGGGCTCTCGTGGCGCGACGCCGTGGTGACGGACGCCTCCGACTGGGACTCTCTCTTCGAGGACGGCAGCTGCGAGCTGGCGTTCACGTGCTTCGACCCGGTGGCCTACGGGGAGGGGAAGTCGAGCGCGGCTAGCACGCTGACGGTCGGCGGCACGTGGGCGACGTGGCCGGTGGTGGAGATGACGGCGCTCGCGGGCTCCTCGGTGAAGGTGGCCGACGGCCTGGGGCGATACGTGCTGGTGGAGCGCGAGTTCGCAGCCGGGGACGTGGTTCTTCTCGACTTCGCGTCCGAGGCCGTGACGGTGGAGGGCGAGGACGCCTCCGCCGACGTGGCCGTGGAGAGCACGTTCTTCTCGCTTTCCCCGGGATCTCACACCCTGGCCTTCTCCGGGTGCTCGGCGCACACGGTGGCGTGGGTGGAGAGGTGGCTCTGATGGTGCCGACGCTCTACCTCTTCGACCGCTTCGACGCGCGGCTGGGGATCCTGCCGGCCGTGGGCGCGGTGACGCACACCGAGGAGCTGGGCGGCGAGGACACGGTCGAGTTCGACTGCGCGCTCGCCCCCGAGAAGGGCGAGCGGCTGCTGTGGCGCGACCCGACCGACGGCGTCTGGCGCGAGCACGTGGTGGTGCGCACCGATGAGCCGCTGGGCGCGCCGGCGCACGTCTACGCGGAGTCCTCGCTCTGCGAGCTCCTGGGCGACTTCGTCGAGGAGATCCAGCTCGTGAGCAAGACGGCCGCGCAGGCGCTCGCCTCCGTGCTCGGGGTGACGCGCTGGTCCGCGGGCGAGGTGGGCGTCGGCGACGCGGCGCGCGGGTGCCTCCTCTACCACGTGAACGCGCTCGCCGCGCTCAGGCGCGTCGAGGAGGTCTGGGGCGGCGAGGCCGAGGCCGTGATCTCCGTTGAGAACAGGCGCGTGGGGTCGCGGACGGTGAGGCTGCCCGCGCGGCGGGGCACGTGGCGGGGCGCGCGCTTCAGCTACGGCAAGACGCTCGCGGCGTGCACGCGCACGGTGCTCGAGGACGAGGTGTTCACGGCGCTCTACGGCTACGGCAAGGGCCTGCCGATCTACGACGAGACGGGGGCGCCCACGGGCGGGTTCACGAGGCGGCTCACCTTCGGCTCCGTGAACGGCGGCGCCAACTGGGTGGGCGACGAGGCCGCGCGCCTGGTGTGGGGGCGCCCCGACGGCGCGGGCGGGAAGGCGCACCGGTTCGGGCACGTGGTGTTCCCGGACTGCGAGGACGCCACCGAGCTGAAGGCGCTGACCGAGGCGGCGCTCGCGGCGGCGTGCGAGCCGCGCGTTTCCTACGAGGTGGACGTCGCGGCCGTTGACGGGGGCGCGGGCGTGCGGCTGGGCGACGACGTGGCGGTGATCGACTCGTCGCGCTCGCCCGAGTGGCACCTGCGCGCCCGCTGCGTGCGGCGCGTGCGCGAGCTCGGCGAGGGCGCGCCCTCGGTGCGGCTCACGCTGGGCACGGTCGAGCGCACGACGTGGGCGGCCTCGGCCGACGTGGCCGCGCGCATGACGGCGGTCGAGGAGACGGCTGCGGCCGCCTCCGACACGGTAGCGTCCTACGAGGACCTGGGCGAGAGGGAGTTCTGACATGGCTGACGAGAGCACGTTCCCGCTGGACGGCGACGGGCTGCGCGAGGTGGTCTGGGACGAGTGCGACGCGCCCTTCGCGGGGCCGTTCGTCGCCTCGCCCGCGGACACGGAGGGGCGCGGGATAGCGCTCTCGGTGACGCGCGGCGGCGAGGCGGCGGACCTGACGGGCGCCTCGCTCTACCTGCTGTGGCGCCACCGCGAGCTGCGCGTGCGCGGCTGCGAGCCCCTCGAGGAGGTCGACGCCGAGGCCGGCAAGTTCAGGGTCTACTGGCCCGCCGCCATGGCGCGCGCCGAGGGCACCGTCGACGCCCAGGTCATGGTCTCCTGGGACGAGCGGGCGCTCTCCTCGCTCTCCTTCACGGTGCTGGTGGGGCCCGCGCTCGTCGGCGGCGAGGGCGGGGGCTCGGACGGATACTCGCTCTTCCTCGACGCCCTCAAGAAGTTCGAGGACGCGGACGGCGTCATCGCCGACGCCGTGGCCAAGGCGCAGGATGCCGTCACGACGGCCCAGGGCGCGGTGGCCACGGCGGGGCAGGCGGTCGAGGCGGCGCAGGGCGCCTCCGGCGCGGTCGCCGCCGCCAACGCGGCCGCCGCTGCCGCGACGCAGGCGAAGGACGATCTGCTCGCCGCCGCCGAGCGTGGCGACTTCGACGGGGCGGACGGCCTGCCGGGAGCCGACGGCGCGGACGGGGCGCCCGGCGCGGACGGGCGGGACGGCGCCGACGGCGTGAGCCCCACGGCGAAGGTCGAGCAGACCGAGACGGGCGCGGTGGTGACGGTCACGGACGCGACGGGCACCACCACGGCGACGCTCTCGCACGGACCGAAGGGCGACAAGGGCGACGACGGCGAGAGGGGCGACAAGGGGGACCCATTCGAGTACGCCGACTTCACCGCCGAGCAGCTGGAGGCCCTGCGCGGCCCCAAGGGCGACAAGATGACGTTCGACGACCTCACGGAGGACGAGGTCCAGGCCCTTCGCGGCGAGAAGGGGGACAAGGGCGACCCGTTCACCTACTCCGACTTCACCACGGAACAGCTCGATGCGCTTCGCGGGCCCCAGGGAGTCCAAGGGCCGCCGGGCCCGCAGGGAGAGCCCGGCGAGGCGTTCACCTACTCGGACTTCACCTCGACGCAGCTGGAGGCGCTGAGGGGCCCGCAGGGCGTGCAGGGCCCGCCGGGCTCCGACGGCGAGGACGGGCAGGACGGCGCGCCGGGAGCAGACGGGGCCGACGGCGTCAGCTGCACGCACTCGTGGTCCGGCTCCGTGCTCACGGTGACGAGCGCGAGCGGCACGAGCTCGGCGGACCTGCGCGGCCCGAAGGGCGACGCCTTCACCTACGCGGACTTCACCGCCGAGCAGCTCGAGGGGCTGCGCGGCGCGGACGGGGCCGACGGCGCGCCCGGCGCTAACGGCCAGGACGGCGCGGACGCCGAGATCACGGGGGCGACCGCCACGGTGGACGCCTCCACGGGAACGCCGTCGGTGACCGTGACGCTCGGCGGCACGCCGGGGGCGCGCACGTTCGCCTTCGCCTTCTCCGGCCTCAAGGGCGAGGTCGGCGAGCAGGGGCCGCAGGGCGCGCCCGGACAGGACGGCGAGGACGGCGCGCCCGGCGCGACGCCCGACCTCTCGGCATACGCGACGAAGCAGTACGTCGACCAGGCGATCGCTGCCCTGGACGACCTGAGCGAGGTGGAGTTCTGATGGCCGTGGGGACGATCCAGAGGAGCGTGCTCACCGACATCGCGAACGCGATCCGCGTCCAGAACGGCGGCACGGGCACCTATCTGCCCTCGGAGATGGCGGCGGCGGTGCTCGCGCTCGACGGCACCAAGGCGGGTGCGCCTTTCCAGGCGACGCCGGGCGACGGCGCGGGCGTGATCTCGGATACCGTCTTCGGCGGCATCGCCGACGCGATCCGCGCGCAGAACGGACTCTCGGAGACCTACAGGCCCTCCGAGATGGCGCCGGCAATCCTGGCGCTCGTGTGGGACGTGGGCGTGAAGATGCGCGCGATCCTGCTCGCGGACGGCACGCTCGAGTTCAACTACCGCGACGGTCGCTCCTCCGACGTTCCCGGAGCGGTGATCCTGGACGCCTGGGAGGTGGACCCGGCGGGCTACTCGTCGGCCGGCGCCCGACCCTGGGACGACGTCAAGCTCTCCGTGACGCGCGTAGTCTTCGACGGCGACTTCTCCGAGGGCGGGCTCGCCAACGCCAGCTACCTCTTCCACGGGTTCGAGAACCTCGTGGAGGTGGAGGGCTTCGAGGAGCTCTCCGGCGCGACCAGCATGAACCAGATGTTCGTGAGCTGCCCCTCGCTCGAGACGATCTGGGCGGACGGGTTCACCTCGTCCGCC
Source organism: Thermophilibacter sp. ET337 (assembly GCF_024733715.1). Classification (NCBI taxonomy): domain Bacteria; kingdom Bacillati; phylum Actinomycetota; class Coriobacteriia; order Coriobacteriales; family Atopobiaceae; genus Thermophilibacter; species Thermophilibacter sp. ET337. The sequence goes on from NZ_JANRHO010000010.1 coordinate 14,862, forward strand.
GCGAGCGGGTCGCTCATGTTCAGCGGGTGCAGCAGGCTCGTCGGGGGCCGGGGCTACGTGCCGGGGCAGATGGACAACCACGCGGAGCTCAACTACGGCGAGGACGGCGTGCTGACCGACCCCGACGACGACCGGCGCGAGTGGTTCCGCTGCTTCCTCTACGCCGACGGAGAGCTCGTGCTGACGGCGGCAACCGAGCCCGAGGCGGGGCGGGAGCTCGTGTCATCGGGGCGCCTGTGCGCGAACGCCCGGTACAACTCGGTGGGATACCAGCCGTGGTACGAGCACCGGCACGACGTGGAGGCGGTGGAGATCGCCGCCGACATGGCGACCTACGACCACGTGAACACGAACTACTGGTTCTACGGGCACGGGGAGATCGCAAGCGTGACGGGCATGGGCAACCTCTGCGGCGTGCGCGAGATGCAGCACACCTTCAACAGCTGCGAGGGCCTCACCGAGATCGACCTCTCCGGGCTCGACCCGTCCTCCCTCGAGGACCTCGCCTACACCTTCGGCGGGTGCGGCTCTCTCGTGACGATCTGGGCGGACGCCGACTGGGCTCTGCCGTCCTCCGGCGTCTCCGGCTTCCAGACGTTCTACCAGTGCGCCTCGCTCGTGGGCGGGGCGGGCACGACCTACGCGAGCTCGCGGGCGGGCTACCAGTACATGAGGATCGACGGCGTGGGCGGCGCCGGCTACCTCACGGCGAAGGGCTCCTGACAGGCACCCCTCCGGCGCGTGCGGCGCCCGCGCCGCATGTGCCGGAGGGGTGGACGCGCCGCCGGAGGGGCTCGGGACGAGCCCGCCATGCGGGCGGCGCGAGGGGCGGGGCGCCCAATCAAAACATTGCTATGCCTCTTGTCGGCGCTCTCCAACGGTGAATCAGCACGTTCACAGCCTCGCGGTCCACGCGGGAAAGAAATGAGCGGCGGTCGTCCTCTGTTGCGCCGGTTTGGGCGATGATTGCTTCACGCAGTGGGTGGTGGCTGCTTATGAGGAACTCATTCCTTTTGGACAGGCGCTCGAGGTATTCGATCGCCGGCACTCGCGCGAACTTCCCCCCTTCGCCGCGGTTGCACTCCGGGCATGCGAGCACGAGGTTCCACACGCCATCGATGTTGACTTCCTGGAGCGCGGGCGCGAGCACATGGGGGAAGAAGTGATCGACGTCGCACGCCTTCGCGCCCTCAAGCTCGATCTTTCCGTAGCAGTAGAAACACTGCCCCTTTTGGTAGCCGTTTAGGGCGTGTCGGGCTGAGGCGAGGCTTCTTCTCCGCACGCCCTTCTCCGCCGCACGGAACATACCAGTATCTCCATCATATGCAATGCTTACGAGCGCAGAGGACACGCCGACCTCCCAAGCATGCTCGACGAGGCCCCAGCGAGCTTCTGCCTCAAGGCCGACTGAAGGGGCGGCCTCCAGCACGCGGAACAGGTCGTCAGTGATCGTAACGGTCCTGCCGCGACCACGGCCTGACGCCTCGAAGAAGCGTACGGGCAGCTCGGCGCCGTTGACGTTGTGGTAGGCATCGAGAACGTAGGCGAAACCGTTTGATACCGCCGCGTCGACGAGTTCTCGCTCTCTGACCGTTCCCGCGTTGAAGCCAGCGCAGGCATCGATGAACTTCCCCGACCTGCCCGTCGCCTGCTTCGGCGCGACCGCGAGGTGCTCGCACATGTGGCGGGAGAATGGCTTGGCGAGCTCCTCGAGCGTCGCCGAAGAGCGACCCTCGCGCGCGATGTCCTCAAGCGAGCGCGCGAGTGCGAACTTGTATGTGGAGGTGTTCCTGCCGAAGAGGATGGCGGAGCGCCAGTACGACTCCAGGGAGGGTGACTCTTCCTGAAACTGCGCGATTCTCAGCTGGTTTGCCACCTCATCCCCTCCTTAGGTCCCCTACGAAGATATACAATCATACTTTAAGCGGTCAGTCATCATGGGGAGGGGTATGCATCCGGGAACCATCGAATACTACGACGCTAACGCCGAGCGCTTCGTCTCCTCGACCGTGGGCGCAGATATGGGGCCGCTCCTCTCCGCGTTCCTTGGACTCGTCCCGCATGGTGGCAGGGTGCTCGACTGGGGCTGCGGTTCAGGTCGCGACACGCTTTCGATGGCGAGGGCGGGCTACGAAGTCGTCCCTACAGATCTCTCCAACGCCATGGCTGATGCTACCGAGGCGCTCACCGGGCTCACCGTGCGCCGCGAGGCCTTCTCTGACCTCGATGACGTAGGTGCGTTCGACGGCATATGGGCGAGCGCGTCGCTGCTTCACGCGACAAGCGGAGAGTTGCCGGGAATCCTCGCCAAGGCGACTAGGGCGCTAAAGTCGAACGGAGTTCTCTATGTGTCCTTCAAGCTGGGGAGCTTCGAGGGCGAGCGCAACGGACGCTGGTTCAACGACATGGACGAGGTTGCGCTGCGTGAAGTTATCTCCGTGGTTGATGGCCTGACGATCGAGCGTGTCTGGATGAGCGCGGACGTGAGACCCGGACGCTCCCGCGAGATGTGGCTGAACGCCATCCTGAGAAAGATATGACGAGCCTGGATGGAGAAGTGGCTTCTAATGGCTGACCTGAGCACAGAGAAGGGCGTACTGGAATACCTCGACCTTCCGGACTTTCGGCACATGACCAAGGATAAAGTCATGCAGTTCGCTTCGGTGATTAACGAAATGAATCCGGAGGTCGCCAAGGAGGCGATTAGACAGTTCCCCGAATTCAAGAGCCTCTTGTCGCAAGCCCTCACCGAGAACAGAGAACTCGCCGAGAGGTCAATCGAGAGCAACGACGAGAGCATGAGGGAGTGCGCATCTGCCAGCATGCGCGTCTTCGACGGTTGTGACGAGCTGCTCAAGAACCCGGATTACACGTTTGAGCAGAAGATGCAGGTGATTGAGCGCATGGAGATGGAGCGCGAGAAGATGCGCGCAAAGGATTCGGAGAACAAGAAGTTCATTCTCGATAGCCAGAAGCTCCTTCTTGCCGCGTCGGGAATTGTTTCGGTAGCAGCGGTCGTGTTCCTTGGGGGTAAGTTCAACTTGAAGCTCCCAAGCAAGAGCTAAACTTAGCCAAGCAACCTTCTGTATAAGCGACCCTTCTCGGGTCGCTTTATTGTGAACTCCTTTGTGAAGCGACGGAAGGCGACGCTTCGCAACATTACCGCAGCTAGACATAGTCGTTTGTGACCGCATCGGACACTTCTCCCGAGGGGCGGGTCGTTCCCGCTCGAGGGAGGAGGCGCGCATGGAGTCGGTCGTGGCGGCGCTCGTGACGGGGGTGCTCACCCTCGCCGGGGTGCTCGTGTCCAACTCGCGCAGCCGCGCGGTCATGGAGGTCAAGATCGACAACCTGACGCGTCAGGTCGAGAGGCACAACTGCCTCGTCGAGCGCACCTACGCCCTGGAGCAGGACGTCGCCGTCGTGAAGGCGGAGATCGACAACCTGAGGAAGGGACAATGATGGAGGCTTTCCTGACATCCAACGAGTGGCCGTGGAGACTCGCGCGAACCGTCGTGCAGGGCGTGCTCGGCGTGGTCGTGGCCAACGTGGACATGCTCGTGGGCTGCGCGGTGCTGGAGCCCGAGTGGCGGGCGATCGTGGTAGCGCTCGTGATGGCCGTGCTGTCGCCGGTGATGGCGGAGCTCGGTGCGGCGCTGCCGTCGGGCGGTGGCTCCCATGAGTGAGCGCGAGTTCGCGAGCGAGGAGGAGCGCTGGGAGGCGCTGCGCGCCGAGGGCGTCGAGGCGGCCGCGCCGGACGGCTGGGAGCCCGGCGAGGGCGAGGACGGCGGCTTCGAGGAGGCGCCCGATGGCGTATAGCATCCTCTTCAAGCAGTGCGGGAGCGACCACATGACGCGGGGGCGCTCCCGCGCGGTCGACCGCATCGTGGTGCACTTCACCGCCACCCTGGCGAGCGCGCGCAACAACGCGACGTACTTCGCCCGCAACGAGGGCCAGGGCGCCTCCGCGCACTACTTCGTCGACGACGTCACGCCCGAGATCTACCAGAGCGTGGCCGAGGGCGACACCGCCTGGCACGCGGGCGACTGGCAGATGAACTGCCGCGCGATCGGCATCGAGGTCGTCTCGGCCGGCGAGGACTTCAGCGCGACCGAGGTCGAGAAGCTGGGCTGGCTGGTCAAGAGGCTCATGGCCAAGTACGGCATCGGCGCCTCCGGGGTCATCCGCCACTACGACGTGACGGGCAAGCTCTGCCCGGCGCCCTACGTTGCCGCGTCCAAGTGGGCGGCGCTCAGGGCCGCGATCACGGGCGGGGCGGCGTCCGGCGGGACGACTGCGGCAGCCCCGGAGGGCGCGGTCTCGGATCTCGCGCGGCGCGTCATCGCCGGCGAGTTCGGCAACGGGGACGCGCGGCGCGCGGCCCTGGGGAGCCGCTACGACGAGGTGCAGGCGGAGGTGAACCGCATCCTGGCCGGGGGCTCGGGCGCGCCCGCGCAGCCCGCTGCGCCCGACGTCGACACCCTAGCCCGTGCGGTGATCCGCGGGGACTACGGCAACGGGGCGGAGCGCAGGCGCCGCCTCGACAGCCTCTACGACGCGGTCCAGGCGCGTGTGAACGAGATGCTGTCCTGAGGCTCCGCCGCCTCGCAGGGGGGCACACGTGATGACGCCCCACGTCCTGCGCGGGGCGTCTCGTCCTGTTGGGCTACGGGTTGCAGTTTCCGCAGGGCTCGTAGCCCTGGGCGATGGCCTCGTCGCGCGTGCCGGTGAACTCGCGCTTGTTCTTCTCGCTCATCTGGTCGACTGAGCGGCACTCCGGGTAGTGGAACTTGTGGGTGTTGGTGTTGAGTATGTAGGTCATCTGCTCGGACTGCTCCGGGGCGGGCTGCTCCTGTGGCGCGGCGGACTGCTCGCGCCAGCTGTCCCCCGTGGCGTAGTCGATGCCGACGCCGGGCTGGACGTTGTAGCAGAAGACGTTGAAGGCCACGCCGAGGCCGCCGTCGTCGAGCGAGAGGGCCTCGAGGTGGACGCCGCGGCAGAGGGGCTCGTCGCCCTGGAAGATTGGCGTGGAGCGGTAGAGGACGCGACCGCCGGTGCGCTCGACGTAGTCGGCGACCTCGTTCTCGAAGGGCAGCATGCCCTCGACGTTCATGTAGCGCGTGCCGGTGACGAGGTTGCGCACGTTGGCGTTCTCGGCGGTGAGCTGCCAGCCGATGAGGTGGCAGCGGTTGTAGAGGTAGCGGCCGTCCACGAGGTCGTCGTAGCGAACCGTGTGCCATCCGCTGGGCTTGACCATGCCTATCGAGCCGCGCTCCTCACCCTCTGCGGGCATGGTGGACGGGCTCACGACGGCGATCGCGGTGCCACAGCGGCCGAGGTGGTCGAGGGACGAGTAGGACTCGCTCTGGGCGGGCGCGTCGGCCTCGCTGAGGGAGGGGACGTTGCCGTTGATCGTGGCGTAGGGCGACCCGGAGTAGGCGGGGACCTGTGACAGGTCGAAGGCGGCTGGCGCGGGGGCGTCCTCGGTCTCCGTGGCGGGCTGCCGCTCCTCCGCGGGGGCTTCCTCGGGCTCGGCTGGCTCCTGCTCCTCCGCGGGCGGATTCTTCTCCGCCGGCTCTTCCTCCCCCTGGGGCTCTGCCTCCTGGCTCACGGCCTCCCGCTGGGTGCCGGCGTCGGCGTCCTCGCCTTCCGAGCACGCCGGCAGGGCGAGGAGGGCCACGGCGAGAAGCAGCGAGAGGAGGAGGGCGCGTATCGCTTCCCGCTTTCCTGATGCGCCAGCTGCCGAACCGATCATCTCTTGCCCCTTTGACGCGACGTTGGCTCAATTATCCGTTGATACCACCACTGAGTGGGCGAATTGTCGGTCAGCGGCACTTCACAAAACTATTCACAGGGAGGAGGCCCTCGTCCGTTGCTGGACGAGGGCCTCCCGCGCTAGTTCCTCACGATGGGTTCGTCGGAGAGCGTCGGGAAGTCTCGGTGGCGGGGCCCGTCTACGAGCCTTTCGTACCACCACTCCCTGCTCCTCGGGCCCTCTGCGGCGAGGGCGTCGATCAAGCGGGTCTGAGAGACCTCGTCGAGCTCGGCGAACTCGTCGCGCAGCGCGTTCTCGATGGCGGAGGAGCTCGCGATCATGTCGTGCAGGATCCGCTTCTTCTCCTCGAGGGTGAAGCTCTCGGGCGAGATCTCCATGAGCTCCGCCATGAAGTAGGCGTGGTCCTCGGCCTCTTCCAGGGCTGCCCACTCAGTGTTGCTCAGCATGGCCATCCTTCCTTCCTCGGCTCCTGTCGGACCTCTTGACCGCATTCTTGCGGTCAAGAATGCGGTCAAGAGAAATCCTGATTGGAGCGTTTTCTAGCGTTTCGAAGTGTTGAGGGAAAGGCGTCCTGAGCTGGTGTTATGTAGTATTGCGTTGTAGAGTGTTTTGGCTGAATAATGGGGACTGTCCCCAATTAACAGATTGCCCGACCGGCGACGCTCGCCTATACTTAGCACTTGCGACCGGGGCGTGGCGCAGCTTGGTAGCGCATCTGCTTTGGGAGCAGAGGGTCGCTGGTTCGAATCCAGTCGCCCCGACCACGCACGCGGGTGTGGTTCAATGGTAGAACCTCAGCCTTCCAAGCTGATGACGCGGGTTCGATTCCCGTCACCCGCTCCATTCGAGACAAGGCCCGGGCCTCGCGCCCGGGCTTTCTGTTATGACAGGCTACCTGCACGTTGGGGACTGTCCCCAATTTGCTGCACGTTGGGGACTGTCCCCAATTAACAGAAAAGCGCGTGTGGATTGCGCCTGTGTTTCGTGTGTACGGCTGATTTCGTTCGAGGTTCGATGCCGTTACGCTTCGCATGCTCAATTTGCACAGACGCGTTTCTCGCACGTATTCTCTCTTCCGGAACTTTCGTCGCGGCCGCGGCCGCAGGAGGAGGGAGATCCCATGACGTATTCCGAGAAGATCATCGCCGACCTCGAGGCTCGCTACCCCGAGCAGGCCGAGTTCATCCAGGCGGCCAAGGAGGTCCTCGAGACCCTGCAGCCCGCGCTCGACGCCCACCCCGAGTACGAGGAGAACGCCCTGCTCGAGCGCCTCGTCGAGCCCGAGCGCGTGGTCATGTTCCGCGTGCCCTGGGTCGATGACGAGGGCAAGGTCCAGGTCAACCGCGGCTACCGCGTGGAGTTCAACTCCGCCATCGGCCCCTACAAGGGCGGCCTGCGCTTCAACCCCACGGTCACGCTGGGCATGCTCAAGTTCCTCGGCTTCGAGCAGATCTTCAAGAACAGCCTGACAACGCTGCCCATGGGCGGCGGCAAGGGCGGCGCTGACTTCGACCCCAAGGGCAAGTCCAACCGCGAGGTCATGGCCTTCTGCCAGTCCTTCATGACCGAGCTCTTCCGCCACATCGGCCCCAACACCGACGTCCCCGCCGGCGACCTGGGCGTCGGCGGCCGCGAGGTCGCCTACATGTTCGGCCAGTACAAGCGCCTCAAGAACGAGTGGACCGGCGTCCTCACGGGCAAGGGCCTCACCTTCGGCGGCTCGCTCGCCCGCACCGAGGCCACCGGCTACGGCCTGGTCTACTTCGTCGACGAGTACCTCAAGAGCGCCGGCGACTCCTTCGAGGGCAAGAAGGTCGTCGTCCACGGCTCCGGCAACGTCGCCATCTACGCCATCCAGAAGGTCGCGCAGCTCGGCGGCACCGTCATCGCCTGCTCCGACACCAAGGGCTGGGTCGAGGACCAGGCCGGCATCGACTACAAGGTGCTCGAGGACATCTACAACAAGAAGCGCTCCGGCCACGACCAGGGCGTGAGCCTCGCGATGTACGTCGACGCGCGCCCCGACGCCACCTGGCACGAGGGCGACGGCCGCGGCGTCTGGCAGCTCCCCTGCGACATCGCTCTGCCCTGCGCCCGCGAGAACACGCTCACCCTCGAGGACGCCCAGGCGCTCGTGGCGGGAGGCTGCAAGGTCGTCGGCGAGGGCGCGAACATGCCCACCACGCCCGACGCCACCACCTACCTCATGGAGAACGGCGTGGCCTTCATGCCCGGCAAGGCTGCCAACGCCGGCGGCGTGCTCGTCTCCGGCCTCGAGATGAGCCAGAACGCCGAGCACCTCTCCTGGACCTTCGAGGAGGTCGACGGCAAGCTCGAGAGCCTCATGCGCGGCATGTTCCACAACGTCGCCGACACGGCGAGCGCCTACGGCCACGAGGGCAACTTCGTGATGGGCGCCAACATCGCCGGCTTCACCAAGGTCGCCGAGGCCATGATGGCCCAGGGCGTCTGCTAGCGGGCGAGAGGAACCTTCGTCTTGGCGCCGCCCCGGAGCTCTTGGGCTCCGGGGCGGCTTTCCGTCGAGGTCCTTCTCGCCCTTGGCCCGGGTTTTTTGCGAAGGCGTTGCGCCGCGCCACAACCAACGCCCGAACTGCTATGCTATTCCACGACCTTTAAGACGGTACGAGAGACCGAAAAGGCGTCCACAACCTCATCGCAGCTGCCTTATTCGGAGTCTCCGCCAGCCGGCGGTCGCTCCGTTTTTTGTGGCTGTGGGCAGGGCCCCTCTGGGCGCGCGACGAAAGGGCGGTGTTGCTGTGAACCTACTGGTGGACAACGGCAGGCATCCGAGGGCGCTTCTCGCGCTCGAGAACGGGATGCACTTCTTCGGGCGCTCCGCGGGCGCCGAGGGAGAGGCCTTCGGCGAGATCGTGTTCAACACCTCGATGGTGGGCTACCAGGAGATCATCTCCGACCCGTCCTACGCGGGCCAGATCGTCACGCTCACCTATCCCCAGATCGGCAACTACGGCATCAACGATAAGGACATGCAGGGCGACCCGCTCAACCTGGCCGGCCTCGTGGTGCACGACATGTGCTACACGCCGAGCAACTGGCAGAGCGTCGAGTCCCTGCCCAACTTCCTCGTCCAGCGCGGCGTCGTGGCCATCGAGGACGTCGACACGCGCGCGCTGACCCTGGCCATCCGCGAGGGCGGCGCCATGAAGGCGGCCATCTCCACGACCGACCTCGACCCTGAGAGCCTCATCGCTCGCGTCAAGGCGGCCCCGGCCATCGCCGAGCACAACTACGTCGCGGACGTCTCCACGCGCGAGCCCTTCACGGTTCCCGGCCAGGACTCCGACGGCCAGCGCCGCCTGCACGTCGTCGCCTACGACTGCGGCGAGAAGAGGGGCATCGCCAAGCGCCTCTCCGCCGCCGGCTGCGAGGTCACCGTCGTGCCGTGGGACACGCCCGCCGAGAAGGTCCTCGAGATGAACCCCGACGGCGTGTTCTTCTCCAACGGCCCCGGCGACCCGGTCTCCGTGCCTCCCGTGGTCGACGCCGTGCGCGCGTGCCTGGGCAAGCTCCCCGTCTTTGGCATCTGCCTCGGCAACCAGGTCGTCTCCATGGCCGCCGGCGCCACCATCGAGAAGCTTCCGTATGGTCACCACGGCGGCAACGAGCCCGTGATGAACCTGCTCACCGGCAAGGTTGAGATCACCGCCCAGAACCACAACTACGGACCGGTCTTCTCGACCTTCGGGCCGCTCGTGCCGGAGCTCTCCGACGGCGTGAGCGAGCACCCGGCCGACGAGGACCTGCGCTTCTGGTCCCGCCGCCACGTGGCGCCCGTCGTCCAGACCGAGAAGTACGGGCGCGTGCGCCTCACGCACGTCAACCTCAACGACGGCACGCCCGAGGGCATCCAGTTCCTCGACATCCCGGCCTTCTCCATGCAGTACCACCCTGAGGCCAAGCCCGGCCCCAACGACTCCACCTACGCCTTCTCGGCGTTTGCCAAGCTCATGCGCGGCGAGGACGACTACCTCGCCATCGACGTCCGCGAGGGGAGGCGCTTCTAGATGCCCAAGCGCACCGACATCAAGAAGATCCTGATCATCGGCTCCGGCCCCATCGTCATCGGCCAGGCCTGCGAGTTCGACTACTCCGGCACCCAGGCCTGCAAGGCCCTGCGCTCGGAGGGCTACGAGGTCGTGCTCGTCAACTCCAACCCGGCCACCATCATGACCGACCCGGAGACCGCCGACCGCACCTACATCGAGCCCATCACCGTCGAGTCCGTGACCAAGGTCATCGAGAAGGAGCGCCCGGACGCGCTGCTGCCCAACATGGGCGGCCAGACGGGCCTCAACTGCGCCGTCGCCCTCGGCAAGGCGGGCATCCTCGAGAAGTACGGCGTCGAGGTCATCGGCTGCGACGTGAACTCCATCGAGACCGGCGAGGACCGCGAGCTCTTTGCCAACGCCATGCGCGACATCGGCCTCGAGGTCGCCAAGTCCGGCATCGCGCACACCGTCGAGGAGTGCGAGAAGATCGCCGAGGAGCTCGGCTACCCGGTGGTCCTGCGCCCGGCCTTCACCTTGGGCGGCGCCGGCGGCGGCATGGCCTACGACCACGATGACCTCGTGCGCATTGCCGAGCAGGGCCTCGCGCTCTCGCCCGAGAGCGAGGTCCTCGTGGAGCAGTCCGTCGAGGGCTGGAAGGAGATCGAGATGGAGGTGATGCGCGACTCCGCGGGCAACGGCGTCGTCATCTGCTCCATCGAGAACCTCGACCCGATGGGCGTCCACACCGGCGACTCCATCACCGTGGCGCCCTGCCAGACCTTGAACGACTTCGAGCTCCAGCGCCTGCGCGACTACTCCATCGCCATCCTCGAGCGCGTCGGCGTCGCCTGCGGCGGCTCCAACGTGCAGTTTGCCGTGAACCCCGATGACGGCCGCGTCATCGTCATCGAGATGAACCCGCGCGTCTCGCGCTCCTCGGCGCTCGCCTCCAAGGCCACGGGCTTCCCGATCGCCAAGATGGCGGCGCTGCTCTCCGTGGGCTACACTCTCGATGAGATCGAGAACGACATCACGCGCGAGACGCCTGCCTGCTTCGAGCCCTCGATCGACTACTGCGTTGTCAAGGTCCCGCGCTTTGCCTTCGAGAAGTTCAAGGGCACCGACGACACGCTCACCACGCGCATGAAGGCCGTCGGCGAGGTCATGTCCATCGGCGCCACCTTCGAGGAGGCCATGCAGAAGGCCATGCGCTCGCTCGAGCAGGGCCACGCCGGCCTCGGCGCGGACGGCAGCGTCGACTTCTCCGGCCTCTCCAAGGCCGAGTTCGAGCAGCGCGTGAGCACGCCCACGCCCGACCGCATCCTCTACGTGGCCGAGGCGCTGCGCCGCGGCTGGACCGTCGAGCGCGTCTTCGACCTCACCAAGATCGACCACTGGTTCCTCAACCGCATCAAGGACATCGTCTCCGCCGAGAAGGTCATCTCCGAGCTTGGCATCGCGGGCCTCGACGCCGACCACATGATGGCTGCCAAGCAGCTGGGCTTCTCCGATGCCCAGATCGCGCACCTCACCGGCCAGCGCGAGGACACCGTGCGCGCCGTGCGCGAGGTCCTCGGCGTGCGTCCGTGCATCAAGACCGTCGACACCTGCGCCGGCGAGTTCGCGGCCCGCACGAGCTACCACTACCTCACCTACGAGAAGGGCGGCGTGACCGAGTTCCACGAGGCGGAGATGCCGCGCGTGGTCATCCTCTCCGCCGGCCCCAACCGCATCGGCCAGGGCATCGAGTTCGACTACTGCTGCGTGCACGCGGCCTACGCGCTCGCGGCCAAGGGCTTCGAGACCGTCATGGTCAACTGCAACCCGGAGACCGTCTCCACGGACTACGACACCTCCGATCGCCTCTACTTCGAGCCGCTCACCTTCGAGGACGTCATGAACGTGATCGAGGTCGAGAAGCCCGTGGGCGTGATCGTCACCCTCGGCGGCCAGACCCCGATCAACCTCGCCAAGCGGCTCAAGGCGGCCGGCGTGCCGATCATGGGCACCCAGCCCGAGGCCATCGACCTCGCCGAGGACCGCGACCGCTTCGCGAGCCTGCTCGACCGCCTCGAGATCGCCTACCCGCCCTCGAGCACGGCCGAGACCGTCGACGAGGCCAAGGCCGTGGCGCGCCGCGTGGGCTACCCGCTGCTCGTCCGCCCGAGCTACGTCCTGGGCGGCCGCGGCATGGGCATCGTCTACGATGACGACGACCTCGTGAGCTACATGGAGGAGGCCACCAAGGTCTCCCCGGACCACCCCGTCTACCTCGACGCGTTCCTCGAGGACGCCATCGAGCTCGACGTCGACGCCCTCTGCGACACCGAGCAGTGCTACGTGGGCGCGGTCCTCGAGCACATCGAGGAGTGCGGCATCCACTCCGGCGACTCCGCCTGCTGCTTCCCTCCCTTCTCGCTCTCCGACAAGATCGTGGCCAAGGTCCGCGAGACCACGCGTCGCCTGGCGCTCTCCTGCCACATCCAGGGCCTCCTCAACGTGCAGTATGCCGTCCGCGACGAGCAGGTCTTCGTGATCGAGCTCAACCCGCGTGCGTCGCGCACCGTGCCCTTCTCGTCCAAGGCCACCGGCGTGCCGCTGGCCAAGTGCGCCGCGCGCATCATGAGCGGCGAGAAGATCTGTGACCTCGGCCTTCCGGAGGAGGGTCGCGACCTTGGCTTCTATGCGGTCAAGGAGGCCGTCATGCCGTGGAGCCGCTTCCCGGGCGCCGACGTCACGCTCGGGCCGGAGATGAAGTCCACCGGCGAGGTCATGGGTCTCGACGTCACCTTCCCCAAGGCGTACGCCAAGACGCGCGAGGCCATCGAGTACGACGTGCCGCAGTCCGGTAGCGTCTTCATCTCGGTCTGCGACCGTGACAAGCGCTCCGTGGCACCGGTGGCGCTGTCGCTGCGCAACCTCGGCTACGACCTGCTTGCCACGCGCGGCACCGCCAAGACGCTGCGCGCCGCGGGCATCCCGTGCGAGGTCGTGAAGACCATCTCCGAGGGCTCGCCCAACGTCCTCGACCTCATGGCCGACGGCAAGATCTCCTTCCTCATCAACACGCCCAAGGGCCACAGCTCCCGCGGTGACGGAACCAAGATGAGGAGCGAGGCCGTGAGCCGCGGCATCGACATGGCCACGACCATGTCCGGCGCGGTGGCGCTGGTCCAGGCCATCGCGGCGCTGCGCGAGGGGCCGCTCTCCGTCAACGCCCTCCAGGACCTGTAAATTGGGGACAGTCCCCAATTAGCACACATTTTTGATGTGACAGGGCCGTCGGGTTTTTCGCCCGGCGGCCCCTCTTTTGTGTCCTACTGCCTCGCCGCCTATAATTAACGTACTTTGAAACTGAGGCGGGAAATCGCCAACTGGGATAACGTGAATTTTCAGGAAACCAAAGTACGTTAATTATCTGCCTCCGAAGGAGACCCCATGAGTATGCCCCTCGCCCCAGGTTCGATTGTCGACACGCACACCCACACGTACTTCTCGGATGGCGTGGGGACCTTCGAGGAGAACGCTTGCGCCGCGGTGGCGGCGGGCTGTTCCGTGCTGGTCTCGACCGATCATCTCACGCTGCCTGCGGAGATGGACCCTGCGGGGGAGGTCCAGGTGGTGGAGGCCGAGCTCGCCGCCCACCGGGCAGAGTGGGAGGCCGCGCGCGACGCTCACCCCGAGCTGGAGATGATCTACGGTTTCGAGTGTGACTGGTATCCCGGCTGCGAGGAGAACGTCCGTCGCTGGGCCGCTGGCGCGCAGGTGCTTCTGGGCAGCGTGCACTGGTTGGGCGAGCAGGACGACGGCGCGTGGATCGATGACCCCACGGACCAGCACATCTGGCACGAGCTGGGTCCGGACGAGGTCTGGCGCCGCTATGCGCAGACCTGGTGTCGCGCGTGCGAGAGCCCGCTGCCCTTTGGCACCATGGCTCACCCGGATCTAGCCATGAGGTTCGTCAATGCTGGATTCGCCCCCACAATCGACCTCGCTCCGCTCTGGGACGAGATGGTCGGCTGCGCACACGACACCGGCCGGCGCGTGGAGCTCTCCACTGCCGGCTGGCGCAAGGGGGTGGGGGACTACTATCCCGCTCGTGGCCTGCTCGAGCGCTTCTGCCGTGCCGGCGTGCCCATCACGGTTGGGTCGGACGCGCACGTTCCCGGCGACATGTGCGACGGAATCCGCGAGGCCTACGCTCATGCCTGGAACGTGGGCTATCGTGCGATAGAGGTCCCGCGCGCAGACGGCTCCTGGGAGTCCCTGCCGCTACAGTAAGGGTGACCGTGCAAAGGGGGCAGGCATTTTTGCACGGCCCCATTGCACGTGGCTGAACAGCTAGTCTGTGAAGATGGGGTTGGACCACGCGGTGCGGCCGCGCTCGTCCGTGCACTCCAGGCGCAGGTAGGTCTCGTTTCCGGCGAGCGGGAACTCGGCGTGCGTGAGCGGCTCGCCCTCGGGCGCTATTACGGTTGCCCCTGCGTTGACCGGGCCGCCCGCGACAAGGCTGACGCGCTCACAGGGGCTGCAGTCCACCCAGACGCGGCCGTCGCGCACGCCCCAGTTGATGATGTCGGGCCCGGAACTCGAGTAGAAGGTCCCCGCCAGGAGCGACCTCACCAGGGCGTCTCTCGTGAGTGCGGGCGCGCTCGCGACCACCCACCCGCCAAAGGAGTCGTCGAAGATCCCCTCGTTGTGGTTGTCGTCCGAGGCAAAGCCCCATACGCGCTTGCCGCGTCGCAGCATGAGGTCCCAGTAGGTGGTGTCGTACCCCGTGCCTGACTCGTTGACGGTGTCGTAGTTGAAGATCTCGAGCGCGAAGTACCCCTCGGCGCCGCAGAACTCGTCGGGCTCCACGCGGCTCCAGATGGGGTGGTTGTAGGTCACGATGCAGCCGCGCTCCTCAAGTGCGCAGGCGAGCTGCGTCGCGACTGCCTCCCCGTCCCAGGAGCCGTGGAAGCGCAGGGGCTCCAGCCGCTCCATGTGCGAGAAGCGCTTCTTTGCGGAGGCGACCATCTCGCTCGTGCCGAGGATACCGTGCATGTGATGGCACTTGAGCCGCAGCGCCTCGGACTCGTCCGCGTACAGGTACGCCGAGGCCTCGAGCCCGGGGAGAATCACGAATCCCTCGTCGTCGAACTGCCCCGAGAGGTCCGTGTAGAGGTCGTGCTCGGAGAGGCAGAGGAAGTCGTAGCCGCGTGCTCGGAAGGCTGCGACGGACTCCGCCGGCGTGAGGTGGCCGTCGGAGTTGGTAGTGTGGCTGTGGAGGTTCCCCTTGAAGCGGGGGAGGTCCTCCGGAAGGCACGTCTGGTCATGGAAGGGCATGTCGTCTCCAATCGTGCGTGCCCGACCCGCACGGGGAGGGCGCGGGCCGGGCGTGGGAGGAAGGGGCTCGAGGCCTCTGCCGCTACGCGGCAGGGCGGGCGCTCGCGGCGTCGACCGGGATGACGAGGCAGTCGCGCTCCGGGAGGGAGAGGTAGACCTTGTTCCCGCGGTCGAACATGTGGAAGCTACGGAAGAGAACGTCAACGAAGACGGTGGTCCCGCCCTCGAGCCTCACGGTGTAGCGCAGGACGTTGCCGCGCGGTGTGGAGTCAACCACGGTGCCGTCGACGAGGTGGGCGTCCTTCTCGTCCGGCCTCTCGCGGCTGATGCCGATGGTCTCCGGCCTGATGGCCACCACGTTGCCCGCCGGCACCGTAACGCCCGTGAGCGCGGTGAAGTCGCTCGCGGAGAGCTGGTTGTAGCTTCCGATGAAGCTCGCGGCGAACTCGGAAACGGGGCTGGTGTAGACCTCGACGGGGCTACCAGCCTGCTCGATGCGACCGGAGTGGAAGAGCTGGATGACGTCGGACATCACCATGGCCTCGTCCTGGTCGTGCGTGACGAAGATCGTGGTGAGGCCGAGCTCCTGGTGGATCTCGCGGATGCGGGACTGCAGGGCCTTGCGGAGCTTGGCGTCGATGGCGGAGAGCGGCTCGTCGAGCAGCAGCACGGAGGGCTCGGTCACGATGGAGCGGGCGAGGGCAGCGCGCTGCTGCTGGCCACCGGAGAGGTTGGCGGGGTAGGCCTTCTCCTTGCCGGAGAGCTCGACCATGGCGATGGCGTCAGCGACCTTCTTCTCAATCGTGGCGGGGTCGACCTTCTTCATCTTGAGGCCAAAGGCGACGTTCTGCTCGACGGTCATGTTGGGGAAGAGGCTGTACTGCTGGAAGACCATGCCGATGTTGCGCTTGCTGGCGGGCACGTTGGTGACGTCGCGGCCGTCGAGGACGATCTTGCCCTCGGTGACGGTCTCGAGTCCGGAGAGGCAGCGCAGCAGCGTGGACTTGCCGCAGCCGGAGGGGCCGAGCAGGGTCACGAGGTCTCCCTGCTGGATGCCAAAGCTGATGTGGTCGAGGACGGTGTTGTCGCCAAAGCGCTTGACGACGTCCTTGAATTCGATGTAAGCCATCTGGGCTTCTCCTTACTGCTTCTGGGAAGTGTGCTGGAGCTTGAGGACCACTGCGGTCACCGCTGCCACCACCAGGAAGATGATGACGACGATGGCGCTGGAGAGTCCGCTCGAGCGGGCCATGTTGGCCTGCAGGAACACCTGGATGTTCTGGTAGTTGGTGCCGGCGATGTTGTTGGCGAGGACAAAGTCGCCAAAGACGATGCTCTCGGCAAGAAGGCTAGAGACCAGGATGCCCGACACGATGTTGGGGAGCACTACCTGCACGTAGGCGCGGAAGCGGCCGCAGCCGAGCATCTCGGCGGCCTGGATGAGCATGTTGGCGTCGATGGCGTTGAGCGCGTTGCGGATGCCCTGGTAGATGTAGGGAAGCACGAGGATCGTGTAGGCGCCAAAGAGCATGAACATGCGGTTGGAGAGGATCGTGCCGGTGCCGGTGTAGAGCGAGATGATGCCGATGGAGAGGATGACGCCCTGCAGCGCGTACGGGATCATGCAGACGAACTGCATGAAGCGGCCCAGCCTGCGGTTGACGGCCACCACGACGTACATGGCCAGGAGGAGAAGGACGATGGTGATGGCCACGCTCACCAGGCACAGGACGAGCGTGCGCCCGATGGAGAACCAGAACGTCGAGTTGGTGAAGAGCTCGGCGTAGTTGCGCAGCGTGAAGCCGGAGGGAAGCACATCGGTCCACTCGACAAAGAGGGAGTAGATAAGCGTGGTGAGAAACGGAATCAGCAGGTACAGGCCAACGATGCCCAGGAAGATCTTGGCGGCCAGCGGCGTCTTCTTGCCGGGGGCGGTAGCCTTGACGGCCTTGGTCTTGGAACTCATATGATCTCACGCCCCTTTGACGCGCGCTTGGTGAAGTAGTTGTTGACGAGCGTGCAGACGACCATCAGGATGATGAGCACCACGGCGAGCGCGCCGCCGGTGGCCGCGTCGATCTGCACGTCGCCCTTGAACTTGGACGTTATCTGCAGCGGGAGCAGCGCGTAGTTGTTCATGACGATGGCGTACGCCGTCGCGTACGCCGCGAGGGCGTTGGAGAAGAGCACCGAGAGCGTGCCCAGGATCGACGGCATAAGGTTGGGAATCACGATCCTGAACCAGTAGTCCAGCGGCGTGGCCTGGAGGATGATCGCCGCCTCGCGCCAGGACTTCTTGATGCCGTTGAACGCCGGCAGGAGCAGCAGCGTGGCGAGCGGGATCTGGAAGTAGATGTAGAGGACGAGCAGGCCCTCGCCGGTGTAGAGGTCAAAGTCGGCGAGGAAGGGGATGTTCCACTGCTGCCCCAGGATGGTGAGCACGCCGGAGTTGCCCATGAGGATCATGAACGCAAAGGCCAGCGGCACGCCCGAGAAGTTGGACATCATGTTGAGGATCATCGTGAAGGCGTTGCGAACGCGCTCGCTCGACTCGTAGGCAAAGCGCGCGGCGAGGAAGGACGCCACGATGCCCACGACGGCCGAGACGAGGCTGATCCAGACGCTGTTGATGATGGACTGCTGGTAGAGCGGGGTGGTGAAGACCTTGACGAAGTTCTCCAGGCCAAAGGCGCCGGACTCCTTGCCAATGAGGCTGTCGAGCACGAGCTGCGCGAGCGGCAGCAGCTCGTAGCCAACGATCACGAGCAGGAAGGGAAGAAAGGCGACGTAGCCGACCCAGCGGCGGGTCTTCTGCGGACGCCTGCTCGCCTCTGCCGCGCTCCCGGTAACCCGGGCGGCGGGGACGGCGGCGTCTGCGGAGAGCGTCGCGGAAGTCTGCGAGATCTCTGCCATGGTACCTCCTTTGATGTTCTGTGCGTTGTCGGGTCGTGGGCGCCCGTTCTTCTCGGCAGGTCTTCTCCTTGGCGAGAAGAACGGCGCGCCCCAAGAAGAGGGCGACCCGAAGGCCGCCCGGTTGCGCCGAAGACGGCGGCTGGCGTGAGTTTGCGCGACTAGCCCAGGATGGGGATGATGTTCTCCTGGTACCAGGTCACGAGCTCGTTGGTGACGTCGGTCCACTTCTCGTAGTCGATGGACTGGACCTGGTCGCCGTACTGCTCGTCCGGCAGGCGCAGCGCCTTGACGTCCTCCGGGAGCTCGACGGAGCTGCGGATGGGCGTGGCGTAGCCGCGGGCGAGGTTGATCTGGCCCTCGTCGGAGAGGATGTACTCGCGGGCGAGGCAGGCGGCGGCGGGGTGCGGCGCGTTGACGTTGATGATGGTGGCGTAGCCGGACTGCACGGAGCCGTCGGTGGGGATGCTCACCGTGAACTTGGCGTCGGGGTTGTTCTCGACGATCTGCGCGCGGTAGTTGAGGGAGTTGTAGTCCCAGTTGAGGCCCACGGCCACCTCGCCGGACTCTAGGCGGGCGACGGAGACGTCGGAGACGTCCAGGCGGCCGGCCTCCGCGATCTTGGTGATGAAGTCGTAGGCGGGCTGCATGTTGTCAAGGCCGCCGCCCAGGGCCACGGCGATGGCGAGCACGGCGTGCTGCGCGGCCGCTGCGGCCGTGATGTCGCCGATGGAGACCTTGTAGTCACCCTCGGCGAGCTCGGCGAGCGTCGTGGGCGGGTTGGGCACCTGGTCGTCGTTGGAGATGATCGACATGGTGCCGTAGTAGCCCACGACCCAGTCGCCGTCGTCGTCCTTGGCCCAGTCGGGAATCTCGTCCCAGTAGCTGGTCTTGTACTTGAGGGTCACGCCCTCGGCCTCGGCCGTGGGGCCCCACTGCTGGCCCACGTCGCCGATGTCCTTGGTGCCGTCAGTGCCCTCCTGCTTGAACATGGCGATCTCCTCGGCGGAGGACATGTCCTGGTCGGCCTGCGTGATGCCGTACTTCTCCTCGATGTCGTCCCAGGTGCCGACCCAGTTGGCCCAGGTGTCCGGCATGCCCACGGAGTTGATCTGACCCTCCTGCTGGGCCTGCGTGATGATGTCGTCCAGCGACATGGAGTTGTAGTCCACGGCCTCGGCCGCGGGGGCGGCGCTGTCCTCGCAGCCGGTGAGGCCCAGGCCCGCCGCGCAGGCGAAGCCGGCCATGCCGAGCATGCCGAGGAAGGAGCGGCGAGAGACGCCGCACGCGCTGATGTTGTTCACAAGAGCTCCCTTCGATTCCCTTTCCCATGTGCCGGCGACTTCGTGCCGCCGGCCAAGCCGTGAGTTACGTTAGAGTCCACTTGCGGTGGAATCTTTCGCGTTTGGGGAGTCCTTGCGCAGCGCTGACCGTCTCTTACGGGCGCCTGACGCGCCCGGGCCGGCTTCTTACGCAGGCTTGCCGAACGCTTAAATGATTCAAAGGGGACAGTCCCCTTTTGAATCATTCTGGGAGTCCATGCCGCTATGATACGAAGGGACGGTCACTTCATCACTTTGGAGAATCATGGCGCGGGTGCTGGTCATAGAGGACGACGCGGCGATCAACGACGTGGTGGCGACGCGGCTCGCGCGCGACGGCCACGTGGTGACGCAGGCGTTCTCCGGCTCCGAGGCGCGCCTGCTGCTGGGTGACGCGGGCGAGAAGAACGCGGCATACGACATCGTCATCTGCGACCTCATGCTGCCGGGCGCAACTGGCGAGGAGCTCGTCGGACTGATTCGGGTGTGTGACGAGGCGACCCCCGTGATCGTGATTTCGGCTCGTACCACGGCAGCTGACAAGATCGACCTGCTGCGCCTGGGTGCCGATGACTATCTCACCAAGCCCTTCGACCTCGATGAGCTCGCGGTGCGTGTGGAGGTACAGCTGCGCCATCGCGGGACGGAGGCCCCTGCGGGCGATGTTCTCCGGCATCAGCGCTGGACGCTTGACCCCGAGGCGCGCACGCTCGCGGTCGCCCCCGGCGAGGATGGCGAGAAGGGCGGGGAGGTCGCGCTCACCAAGATCGAGTTCAACATCCTCGAGGCGCTCGTGCGCCGGCCCAACCGCGTCTTCTCCAAGGCGGAGCTCTTCGAGCTCGCGTGGGGCGAGCCGTTTGCCGGCGACGACTCCACGGTCGCCGTGCACGTCTCCAACATCCGAGCCAAGCTGCGCGCAACCGGCACGGACGAGTACGTCAAGACCGTCTGGGGCATGGGCTTCAAGCTCGCGTGAGCCTGCTCTCGCCTCACCCTCAAGCTTTCTTTAGATTTGGCTCACGGTTTCTAAAGGTCTGCCTGCCAGACTGGGAGGCAGCCTCTAGAAAGGAGCTCGCGTGAACGTCATCGAGACGCATGGCCTCACCAAGCGCTATCGGCGCAAGCTGGCCGTTGACAACCTGGACATGACCGTCGCCTCCGGCGACATCTACGGCTTCGTGGGCAAGAACGGCTCCGGCAAGTCGACCACGATGAAGATGGTCGCGGGTCTCGCGCGTCCCACGGCGGGCGAGGTCGTCCTCTTCGGCGACCCGGGGCGCGGCGGCGCCACGCCGCAGGGCTTCTCGCGCATCGGCGCCCTCATCGAGAGCCCCGGCGTGCTCGCCAGCCTCACCGCGCGCGACAACCTCGTCGCCAAGGCGCTCGCGCTCGGCATGACGCACGCTGGCGACGTTGCGGACGACCTGCTCGCCCTCGTGGGCCTGGACCCGACGGACCGCCGCCGCGTGAAGTCCTACTCGCTCGGCATGAAGCAGCGCCTGGGACTCGCGCTCGCGCTCGTCGGCTGTCCCGACCTCCTGCTCCTTGACGAGCCCTTCAACGGACTCGACCCCGAGGCCACGCGCGCCATGCGCCTCGCGCTCGTGCGCCTTAACCACGAGCACGGCGTCACGATCATGATCTCGAGCCACGTGCTCGACCAGCTCGACCGCGTGGCCACGCGCTTCGGCGTCATCGCGGACGGACATCTCACGGCAGAGTTCACGGACGAGGAGCTCCACGAGCGCTGCGGAAGCTCGGTGCGCGTGCGCTTGGCGGCGCCGGAGCGCGGCCTGGCCCTGCTCGAGCAGGCACTGCCGGCTGCGGCCTTCCGCGCGGAGCCGGACGGCGCGCTCGTGGTGACCGGCGCTTCGCTCGATGAGGTCAGCTCCGCGTGCTTCTCGGCCGGCGTCGAGGTCCGCGAGCTCGCCCAGCAGGAGCGCGACATCGAGGAGTACTTCGTCGAGCTCATGGGCGGCGCAGACGGCGAGAAGGACGGTGGCGCCCGATGATCGCCCTGCTCCGCTCGGACGCCTATCGCGTCCTTCATTCCCGTTGGATCTGGGCCACCGCCGGCATCGTTGCGTTTCTCCTGCTTGCGCCGGCCCTCGTGATGCGCTGGGCCAGCATGGGGCCCGTCTCCTACGACGACCTCACCGGCTCGGCGCTCCCCATGACGGGCGTCCAGATCCTCGCTGCGGCCATGGCGTCCATCGTATGCGGCGACCGGACTGACATCGGGTTCGCCCGCTCGGTCCTCTCGTCCCTCGGCGAGCGCGCCCGCATGGTCTGGTTTGCCGAGAAGTGCGTCTTCTCGCTGGCGCTCTCCGCGGTTCTTATTGCGTTTACGTTCGTGATGGGTCTTCTCGGCCTGCTGGTCTCCGGGGTTCCGGTGGCAAGTCCCGAGCCCGCGTGGCAGGTTGCGGCCTGGCTCGGCTGCACGTGGCTCTGCGCCGCGCCCTACGTCGCGCTCACGGTGCTCGTGGCCCACCTCACGCGCAGCGAGGGCGTGACAACGGTGTTCGCGGTGCTCGGTGCCGGGGGCCTGCTTGAGGGTGGCCTGCTCATCGGGATCGACTTCCTGTACGCGCTTCTCGGCGGCGAGTTCCTCACGGTGACGGCCGCCGTGGGCCCGTGGCTGCCCGCGGAGATCGCGTCTGCGGTGGGAGCGGGCGCGCAGACGATGCTCTCTGCAGAGAACGCCGTACAGCTTGCGCCCGCCCTGCGCGCGCTTGTCGTGTGCCTGCCGGTCGCCGTGGCCGCCATCGCAGCCGACGCGCTGCTCGTCTCGAGGAGGGATGCCGCATGATGGCGCTGCTTCGCTCGGATCTTTACCGTATGGCGCGGTCCCGATGGCCATGGGCCGTGCTCGCGCTCGTCGCGCTGGTGACGCTGGGGTCGGCCATCCTCACAATCTGGTGGCCGCTCGAGCCCGGCGTCGTCTACGACGGCCTGACCGGTCGCGCCGGCGCGTTGCGCCTCGCCGGTCGCGGCGCGAGCATCACGCTCGTCCAGATGGTCGCCGTGTTCATGGCCGCCCATCTCTCGTGCGCGGACTCCGACGCCGGCTTTGATCGCACGCTCCTCTCGTCCCTGCGCGTCCGCGTCGCCTACTTTACCGAGAAGTATCTGCTCGTGGTCATCGTCACGGGCGTCATCCTGCTTGCCTACCTTGCGTTCAGCGGCGTCGGCGTCATCGTGACCATGCGCCCCGTGGAAAACGTCGAGCCGCTCTGGCAGGTCGTGGCGTGGGCGGGGGAGGGCTGGCTTGTGGCGTGCGCCTATGCTCTCGTCGTGCTGCTCGTGGGGCAGCTCACGCGCGTCAAGGCGATTGCCGTGATAGTCTCGTTCCTGCTGCTCTCGGGTGCCGTGGAACAGGGGTTCTTTAGCTTCCTCCTGCTTGTGAGCGACGCGTTCGGCCTAGGGTGGGGCCCTGCGCTCGAGGCCGCCATCGCCTGGATGCCCTACGTCACCACGGCTGCAGTCGGCAACGGCGCCGCGGACATGCTCGCCGTCGACGTCACGGGGTTCGCGCCCGCCGTTCGTGCGCTCATCGTCTGCGCGCCTCTCTGTGCGGCGTGCGGCGCGCTCGGAACCCTCGTGGGCTCGAGGCGCGACGTCGCATGATGTCCAGCGCGTTCCTCGAGCCGCTCTACCGCTGGCTTCGGTCGGTCGCGGAGTGGTTGCTCGCAAGCTCTACCATGGGGTCGTGGGTCGGTGTCGTCGAGAGGTTTCGGATGGTCGAGGGAATCGTGGTCGCGGCGCTGCTGCTCGTGGGCCTGGGGCTCGGGGCGTTCTTCGTCTGTGTGTGCTATGCGACCGAGCTCGGGCGCCAGGCTCGCTTCCTGGCGCGCCGCGAGCGCCTGAGCAACGCGCGGCTCACCTGCGGCAGCCGTCTGCCGGGCATGGTCGCTATGGTCGACGCCGTGAACGCCGAGATCGACGCGTCTGACGCCGAGCGCGTGGAGGCGCTGCTTGCTGCCGACGAGTTCTCGCGCGGGCTCTCCGCGCTCAGCCACGACGTGCGCACGCCGCTCACCGGCGCACGGGGCTACCTGCAGCTTGCGCGCGAAGAGACGGATTCGGCGCGCAAGGACGAGCAGCTCGCGGCTGCGGACGCGCGTCTGGCTGCAATGTCCGGGCTTTTGGACGAGCTCTTCTCGTACGCCCGTGCGGCGGACCCGGATACCCCGCTTGAGCTGGGCCCGGTTGCGCTGAGACCGGTGCTGGAGCAGGTGCTTCTCGGCCATTACCCGGAGTTCGAGGCGCGCGGCTGGGAGCCGGAGCTCGACTGCGGGGATGTCGTCGTGACAGCAGATAGGGAGGCGCTTGCTCGCATCGTCGAGAACCTCGTGGTGAACGCGCTGCGGCACGGCTCGGGTCCGCTTGCGGTGCGCGTTCGACCAGCGGGCGAGAAGGACGGCGAGAAGAACGGCGTGGTCGTGGAGTTCTCCAACCCCGTCGCCGACCCCTCGGCCATCGACGTCGACCGCCTCTTTGAGCGCTTCTACCAGGCCGACGCCTCT
Organism: Thermophilibacter sp. ET337; assembly: GCF_024733715.1. Lineage (NCBI taxonomy): Bacteria > Bacillati > Actinomycetota > Coriobacteriia > Coriobacteriales > Atopobiaceae > Thermophilibacter > Thermophilibacter sp. ET337. Next base: position 38,756 of record NZ_JANRHO010000010.1, read on the forward strand.
CGCTCGACGGCGGGCTCGGGCCTTGGCCTCTCCGTAGCCGCCAAGCTCGCCGAGGCCCAGGGCATGACCCTCACCGCCCGCCTCTCCGCCTCCACCCTCACCTGCACGTTGGGGACAGTCCCCAATTAACAGAGGGGCGCCTGACCTGACGCCCTTTCGAGGGTATGTACACCCAGCTCTTAGGGTATGTACACTTCCTCGAGCGCGCGTTCTTCTCGGCAACTCTCTGACCTGCAGGTTTGCTGCCCGCACTCGATGGCGGGGCGTACATACCCTCAAAGGGAGGTGTACATACCCTCGGACGGCAACGGCGACGATGCCAGTATCTCACGTCGGCCCTAGGGAAGCTCTCCCACATAGAGCGCAACGGCAACCAGGGCAAAGGCCACGATCGCGACCAGCCAGACCTTCCAGTAGGGGATGAACCAGCGAAACAGGAAGTCATGTGGAACCTCCTCCGCCGGGTTGCGCCCCTCGAGAAACGCCGTCGCAGCGACGGCGCCCGCAAGGTCGTGCTCGCGCATGAACGCGCGGAGGCGAGGGACGGCGCGGAGCGCGAGGATGGCCTCGCAGACGATTATGACCAGAAACATGAGGTCGCGCAGCGGCTCGATCGTCGGGTTCGTGTTTCGCAGAGGCGAGAGCAGGTAGCGCACGAAGACGAGGACGATGCAGACGACGAGCAGCGTTGCGCGGTGGGCGAGCAGTCGCAGGAGCTCGTGGCGCTCGTTGGCGGTCGACCGCACGGCCCGCGCGCCCTTCTCGCCTATGATTGCGTCGACCGTCGTCCCAAAGACCTGGCTGAGAAGGACGAGGCTCTGCACGTCCGCCAGCGTGCGCCCAGCCTCCCAGTTTCCGACCGTCTGCCGCGAGACGTAGACGCGCCGCGCGAGCTCGGCCTGGGAGAGCCCCGCGGCCTCGCGAAACTCGCGGATGCGCGCGCCGATGATTCGCTGCGCGGTCGCCTGGTCGGTTGCCCTCTCGGTGGTCTGCTCGTCCATGGTGCCTCCCTTGAGGCAAGTGTACCCGCCCGTTCGCCCAGGGGTGCCCGAGCAGCGGCGAGAGGCATGGCAAAGGGTTTTGCTATGGCCGCGAGCTGGGATGATGCTCTTCTCGGCAATTCTTTCGCGCGGCCGGCCGCGGCAGCGGGCTATAGTGTTCCCAGACCGAAAGGAGTGCCCATGCTTCCCTTTGCTCTTGGACTCCCCGTGCTCGTGCTGCCTGTGGCTGCCGCGACCGTCAGGCCTGGCGCCCGCACGCTGGGGCTGGTTGCGACGGGCTACTTCTTCCTTGCGCTGTGTCTTACGTCGGTGCTGTGGGGCAACACGGTCGTCGACGATTCGTCGATTTTGGACACGGTCAACGGCTGGTTCTTTGGCGCTGCATTCCTCATGGTCTGGGCGACGCTCTTCTCGGCCGTGGCCGTGGTGCGCTATTGTCGTCGGTCCTCTGATTGACGCGCGCCTCGGTAGGGTACAAGGAGCTCGACGGCGACCTACGTGGGGAAGCCCAGGCAGCGTCGTCTTTGGGTTCGGGGCCGCTAGCGCAAGCGTTTGCGGCCCCTCGCCGTCTTACGTCATTGACTACAGTTCCCGCCGCCAGCGGGCACCGCGGTCGGTGCGCTCGTAGGGCTCAAAGCCGGCGGCCGAGAAGCACCTCTGGGACGCGACGTTCCAGTCGTAGATCTCGCCAACGAGGACCTCGCGCCAGCCGAGGCTGCGCGCACGCTCGCAGAGCGCCTCGATCACGCGCCGCACGGCGTGGCGCGACCGCAGGTCCTTCTCGCCGATGACGATGGGGAGGTCGCCCGGGCAGAGCGTGACGTCGCCGACCGCGCGCCAGCCGGAGTCCGCGCCTTCGTCGCGCACCTCGATGAACCAGAGCTCGCCGCGCTCCGAGAGCCAGTCGTACATCCGCGCGAGTCGCTCCGGCGTGTAGGGCTCGGGCTTCCCGTCGACCATCCAGAGCGTCTCGGGGTCCTGGTACCACGACAGCGCCTCGGCTGGCGGCGCGTCCAGTCGAACGAGCCGCAGGTCATGATCTATGTCAAGCACGCTCGGCGTCATCGTGCCTCTCCTGCATCCGCCTCTCAAGCCGTCGAATCTCCTCGGTTGCCTCCTCGACCTTTTCCTCGATGTCCGGAACGTCGCAGGGAGGGTCGGGGACGCCCGTGAACCAGAGCGACGTCCCACCGAACTCATTGAACTTGAGGTATGGCCTGCGCGGGATGTCCATGACGCCTCCTTAGTTATCCGAGGGGATTATCGCGCATTTTGCCGACTAAGATTGGATGCTCTGGGGCCCGTACGTTGTTGAACGTTGGCGATGACGTCCCAAGTCGTGAGTCCTTTGCAACTGAGGGCAACTCCATGGCTATCCTTCGTTATCGGCGGAATAACCACGAGATTCTGTTGACTTCTTCGACGACTAGTTTGCCGATAGCGGAAATGGAGCCGTGAGACTCACCCTAGGATTCGTTTGGGCTGTCACGTTTCGCGTGCGGGCGTGTGTGATAGGCGACGGGATGGCGGCCGCATCCCAGAGACGAAGAGACGGACATGAGAGGAGGCTGGCCGATGCAGATCCCCCGCAATGCACCCGACCGCGACCCCGAGCGGCTCGTGCGCGACTACGCTGACCTCGTCCTGCGTGTGTGCTACACCTACCTGCGCTCGACGGCCGACGCCGAGGACGTCTGCCAGGACACGCTCGTGAAGCTCATCTGCCGCGAGGAGCCGTTTCGCGACCTCGGCCACGAGCGCGCCTGGGTCATACGCGTGGCGATAAACGCCTGCAGGAACCTGCTGCGCGACCGCGGCGCGCATACCGTGGTACCCCTCGCAGACGTGGCGGAGCCCGCTGCAGCACAATCGCCCGGCGAGGACGCGCTCCGGAGGCGCGACGAGCGCGTGCTCGGCGCCGTGATGGCGCTCCCGCTGCCGCAGCGCGAGGCGGTCTACCTGCACTACTACGAGGGCTACCCAACGCGCGAGGTCGCGCGGATCGTGGGCGCCACGGACGCCGCCGTGCGCCAGCGCCTGAGCCGCGCCCGCGCGAGCCTCAGAGACGACCTGAAGGGAGACTACGATGACTTCCCCGCTTGATAGCTACACCGCCTCGATGGGCGACCTGCACTTTTCCGATGAGGCAAAGGCGCGCATGACCGAGGGCCTGCGCGCGGCCGCGGATGCAAAGAGTGCCGAGAAGAACGCTCGGTCTGAGGCACCTGCCGAGGTCCTGACCATGCCCGCGCGCCCTCCCAAGCGCCGCACCCGCCGCTGGGCGCGCGTCGCCGCCGGGCTCGCGCTGGCACTCGCGCTGGGCGGGGGCGGCACCGTCGCCGTGGCAGCGGGCGTGCTGCCCAACCCGGCCGACGTGCTCTCGGACGTCTTCGGCGGCGCGCCGGCCCAGACCGAGCTCCTGAACGAGGTGGGCCGGCCGATCGGTGCGAGCGCGACCTCGAACGGCGTCACCGTGACGGCCGAGGCCGTGGCAGGCGACCGGTTCAACTACGCCGTGGCCTACTCGATTGAGTTCGAGGATCCCGCCGCGCTCGAGGGGATCGAGTTCCACGAGGGCGGCACGCTGACGTACGTGGGGGACGCGTTCCTGCGTGTGGACGGCGCGATGAGCGGCGGCGGTCTCGTCCGGCTCTACGATGCCGACCCCGGTGACAACACGCTGCAGCTCGTGCAGGTCATGGGGATACATACGTGGAACGACGCGGGCATTGTGGGCCGCACAGCGCGCTTCTCGATGAGCAAGCTCGAGATCTTCACCGATGAGGGGGAGTTCAAGACGCTGGCGGCCGGTGACTGGAACCTCAAGTTTGAGATGAACTACGTGGACACGACCGTCGACCTGCCAGCGAGCCAGACAACAACGTGGCAGGGCTCGGACGTTACGATCGACTCCGTGGCGGTATCCTCCCTCGGCGTCACGGTGGACTACACGATCAACCGGCAGACGCGCGACCTCGCGCTTCCCGGCGAGGTGAGCGAAGAGGCCCTGGCCGAGCAGGCTGCTGTGACGGGCCTCCCCGTGGTCGTGACCTTTGCAGACGGGACGACGTTCGACGCCACGGACGCCAACGGCTCTTCGGCGAAGCACAGTGACGGCACGACAACCGTCTCCAAGGCGACGACCTACGACCGCATCGTGGCCGCGGGCGACGTCGTCAGCGTGACCGTGGGCGACGTGGAGATTCCCGTGAACACCGCATAGAGCTGCGACAACCGTGCGCTGCGGGAGGGGCGAGCCGTCCGAGCGGCCCGCCCTTCCTTGTCGTCTATCCGGGGCGCGTGCGGTCAAGCGCCACCCTTGTGCCGAAGGACCAGTTCGGTCTCCTCCATGGACCCCTCGTCGAAGGTGACCCCGGTCCTCTCGAACCCCATGTGCTCGTAGAAGCCGAGTGCGGCGGCGTTCGAGGAGAATGCGCTCAGCACGACGTCTCGCTCGCCGATGCGCGCGAGGGCCGACTCAAGGAGTGCGCGGCCGACGCCTCGGCCCTGGAACTCCCGGAGGACATAGAGGTTGCCGACCTCGGCCGCGCCGTCGACGCTGAAGTGCGAGCGGCAGCTATTCGACCATGCGATATAGCCGACGACCCTTCCATCGACCTTCGCCACGAGCGTGCGCAGGCTGGTGAGCCGGCGAGTGACTTCCTCGGCAAATCGCGGCGTGATTGTGTCGTTGAGCTCGTCCGGAAGCAGTCCCCGGTATGTCTCCTGCCACGTCTGCGCATGGACTGCCGCCTTCTCCGGGATGTCCTCGGGGGCGAGGGGAAGTATCTGAGCCATGGGAGTCCCTTCGACGCGTCAATCATAGTGAAAGATAGGCGTTCGATAACGCTTTCCGCTGGAAGGTCGCTGTGCGGCCGACACATATGAGTGTCGGCATATTTGATGCTTTGGAGCGAGAAGTGCCGGGTCCTTCTCGGCGTTTGCCGAGAAGTGTGATCTTGGATGCCCTGACGAGCCGACACTTATAAGTGCCGGCAGGTAGCCTTTTTGTCGCTCGCCTCCGCTGGCCGAGTAAGGCTTGTCAGTGTCGGAGCTGCATTGTAGGGTGGTAACGTACTGCACCGGGCGAAAGGTCGACATGCTCTAGGTCCTTCTCGACATATCAGTTCCGCCTGATGGGAGAAGACCATGAAGTCGACCATGTCCGCCGCCGCGCGCGACTACGTCCGCGCATTCTATCGCGACAACCGCCTCAACCTTGCCGCCGCCCTCGCGCTCACAGTGCTCGACGTGCCCGCCGCGCTCGTGGGGTCGTGGCTGCTCGGCCGAATCATCGACGTCATCGGCACCGGCGACGCCTCCGAGCTCGCGCGCCTGGCCATGTTCTGCGGCGCCTTTCTGCTGGCATCGCTCGCCGTGAGCCTTGGGATGTATCGCGCCAAGTGCGCGTTCATCTATCGCGCGCTCGCGCAGTACAAGTCGCTCGCGTTCGAGCGCCTCTCCGAGAAGGGCGTGCGCGCCTTCGCCCGGGAGAACACGGGCAGCTACCTCTCGCTGCTCACCAACGACGTGGCCTCCATCGAAGAGGGCTACCTCAAGCGCGGCTTCCTCATCGTCTACCATGCGCTTCTGCTCGCGGGGTCGCTCGCGATGATGCTCGCGTTCTCGGTGCCGCTCACGGTGGTGGCCGTGGCGCTCAGTGCGGTGCCGCTCGCGGTGTCCGTGGTCATGGGGCGCGAGATGGGGGAGCGCGAGCAGGCGGTCTCGGCCGGCAACGAGCGCTTCGTCTCCCGGCTGCGCGACCTGCTCGCGGGCTTCTCCGTGGTCAAGGCCTTCCGCGCGGAGGCCGAGGCACGCCGGCTCTTCGACGCAGCCAATGCCGAGGTCGAGGGCCTCAAGCGCCGACGCTACTGGTGGGAGTGCCTGATCGGCGCGGTGAGCGAGAACCTCTGCGGGTCGCTCCTGCAGTTCGGCGTCTTCCTCGCGGGCGCGTGGCTCGCCGTGACGGGCGAGGTCACGGCCGGCACGGTGCTCGTCTTCGTGAACCTGTGCAACTACCTCATCATGCCCATCAACATGCTGCCTCAGTTCCTCGCGAGCCGCCGGGCCGCCGCGGGCCTCATCGAGAAGCTCGCGGAGGCGGCCGAGAGGAACGAGGCGCGCCGGGGCGAGAAGGTCGGGCACGGTCTTGCGGGCGGCGTTGTGCTGGATGGCGTGGGCTTTGCCTACGACGGCGGGGAGCCCGTGCTCTCTGGTGTGAGCCTCACGCTGCGCCCCGGAGGCCGCTACGCGCTCGTGGGCGCCTCCGGCAGCGGCAAGTCGACGCTGCTCAACCTCCTCATGGGCGGGGAGGACGGCTATACGGGCAGCATCCGCGTGGGCTGCCACGAGCTGCGCTGCATTGACGCCGGGAGCCTCTGCGACCTCATGGGCCTCATCGACCAGCAGGTCTTCCTCTTTGACGATACGCTGCGAAACAACGTGACGATGTTCCGCGACTTCCCCGAGGAGGCCGTTCTGGACGCGTGCCGCCGCGCCGGTCTGGGAGGGCTCGTCGCCGAGAAGGGCCTGGGGTACGAATGCGGCGAGGGCGGCGCCAACCTCTCGGGCGGCGAGCGGCAGCGCGTCTCCATCGCGCGTGCGCTCCTGCGAAAGACGCCGGTCCTTCTCGTCGATGAGGCGACGTCGGCGCTGGACGCGAGGACTGCCTCCGAGGTGGCGGGCGAGATCCTGGACCTCGAGGGGCCGACGCGCCTGGTGGTGACGCACCGGCTGGAGCCGGCGCTGCTCGCGCGCTACGACGAGATCTTCGTCCTGCGCGAGGGACGTGTGGTCGAGCGCGGCACGTACGCCGAGCTCACGTCCGCGGGCGGCTACTTCGCCGGCCTCTGTGCCGTGGCCGCGTGACCTGAGCTGGAACGAAGGCCCCCGTTGCCCCCTGGAAAAGAAGGGGGTAACGGGGGTCTGCTGGGCATAATGGTCCTCGGGAGGCCGATTGCTACATGATTTGGCATGTAGTGATGAAAAGGGACTGTCCCTTTTCATCACTCGGCAACGGCCTCGGCCCAGCTCTCGGCCGTGATGGTCACGGACTCGTCAGGGAGCGTGACGGGCGCGACCTCCACGCTCTTCTCGGCGTCGATGACCGCGACCTCTACGTGCCAGTCCGTGGTTCCGTCGAGCGCCTGCAGGGTGGCGCACATCCCGGGGACGGCCATGAATGCCTGGCCCACGAGCAGCGGCTTGTCGAGAAGCGCGGGCGAGGCCGTGATGGTGACGGACGCGTTGTCGTCGGCGACCTCCACGGCGTCCACGTCCTCCGACTCCAGCAGCGAGGCCACGCTCTCGTCGAGGCTCTGCTCAACGTCCGAGCGGTAGTCCGCAAGCTGCTTGCCGGTGAACGTGAGCACAAGGTCCTCGCCTTCCGCGCACGCCTCGAGCGCGAGCTCCGGCGACTCCGCAAAGTCCGCGACCAGCTCCTCGGCCGTCTGAGAGAAGAACCTCAGCATGGAAGCGGGGAGGCGCACCTCGTGTGCGTCGCCGAGCGCCTCGTAGAAGCTGACGGTGGGCTCCCAGCTGTTGACCAGGATTGGGAAGGAGCTCTCCTCGGCCGGAATCCCGATCCACTTGAGGATCACGTCGTCGCCCACCTCGGGGAGACCGGACGAGCCCCACTCGGAGAAGTCCGCCGTGCCCTCTGCGCCCGCCGGGTGCGTGCCCCACGTGAGCGTGAGGCCATCCGGTCGCTCGAGGATGCGCACCTCGGCGGTCTGGCTCTCCTCGTCCACCGAGAGGACGAGCGCCCGCTCGTTGTGACTGATGGGACCGTTCTCTCCGCCAACCGTGAGCTCGTTGTCCGAGCAGCCGGGTAGCACGGCCAGGTAGATCGCGCACAGCAGGGCGAGAAGGAACTCACGTCGCTTCATGGCGCCTCCCTCGGTAGGGTTACCCCACTCTACCAGAAGGCTGCCGCGTCCCTCGCCACGCCCGGGACGTGCTATCCTAGACGCGGCCTTTCCGTCGATCAGAAGGAGGCAGCGATGAGGCGGACGAACGAGGAGACCCTCCGCTAGGGAGGCCCGTTCCCAGCGTGACCCGATGACGCCCGCGTAGGCGGGCGGACCTTGTCGTGCCGCCGGCCTCCCCGAGGGATCCGACCGCAGGTGATGAAAAGGGACTGTCACTTTTCATCAGTCGCCCTCGCGTGAAAGGCAAATCAACTTGATTCCCCTCTACTACGCCTACGTGGCGTTCTCAAACCTATCCATGGTCTCCACGGTCATGGGCCTCTACCTCGAGCACGTCGGGTTCTCGCTCGCGGGCATCGGGGTGCTTTTCGGGGCGCTCCAGCTGGGCAAGACCCTGCTCGAGGTGCCCACGGGCTTCGTCGCGGACCGCTTTGGGAGCCGCGCGAGCCTGATTGCGGCGGTGGCGCTCGAGATGGCAGGCTACCTGCTCATGCTCGTGACGCGCGGTCTCCCGGCGATGCTCGGCGTCATGGCGATTCTCGCGGCGGCCTACACGCTCACCACGGGCTGCGCGACGGCGATCGTCGCCGACCACCTCATCGCCCGCGGCCGCGAGGGCGAGCTCACCCGCGTGAGCGCCGTCTCGCGCGTCGTCTTCTACTGCTGCTACGGGCTCTCGGCGCTCGCGGCCGGCCTGCTCGCTGAGGTGGGCTACAGGCTCGTCTTCGCGCTCTCCATCGCGTCGCTCGCGGGCGCACTCATCTGCGTGCTCCTCATGCGCGACGATCGGGCGAGCGAGAGGGGCGGCGCGCCCGCGGCCCCGGTCCGGCCGCTCGACGCCGCGCGCTACGTGGCGGGGTGCCGCCCCGTGCTCTGCTACGTGCTGGTGGAGGGTGCCGTCGCGTGGTCGATGGTGCCCGTGGACGACTTCTACAACAACTACCTCAACGGGTACTTCGGGGTCCCGCTGCCGGCGGTGGGCGCGGTCGTGGCGGCGCAGTTCGCGCTCACGAGTCTCGCGGGGCTGGGCAGCGCCCGCCTCGCGCGGCGCCTGGGGGACGCGCGCGTGGCGCGGCTCGGCCCTCTCGCCGTGGTCGCGCTCTTCCTTGCGTTCTCGCTCTGCTCGGAGCCCCGCGCTGCCGTGGCGCTCTACATGGCCGGGCTTGCGGCGGTTTGCCTCGTGAACCCCGTGCGCACCAAGGTACTCAACGTCGCGCTGGACCCGCGCTACCGCGTGACGGCGCTCTCGTTCGCCTCGATTGCGGTGTCGCTGCTCTCGGCCGTCTCGCAGCCGCTCTTCGGCTGGCTCTCGGACCTTCTGGACATGAGGCTCGCCATGGTGGCGCTGCTCGCGACCTCGTTGGCCCTCCTCGGCGCCGTCAACCTTGCGTTCTCCCGGACCGACCTGCTTCAGAAGGAGGCACGCTCATGAACCTCGAGCTCTATCGTCCCGCCGTGCATGACCTCTGGTTCAAGCGGGACCTCCTGGCCGACGAGGCCACGATGTCCTACAACCGAGCCTGGGGAGGGACCGTCGACTTCCCGGAGGACCTCTGGGGCCGCTGGCACGACGCGTGGGTCGCGCGCGAGGGCGAGGGGCGGCGCTTCTACCGCTACCTGCGCGAGCTAGACGCCGGTGAGTTCGTTGGTGAGGTCGCCTACCGCTGGGACCCGGACTACGACAGCTTCATCACGGACGTGCTCGTCCACGCCCGCTTCCGCGGGCGCGGGTACGGCGCCGCTGGGCTCGAGCTCCTCTGCGACGCGGCCCGCGGACGCGGCGTCGCGACGCTGCGCGACAACGTCGCCTTGGACAACCCGGCTATCGGTCTCTTCCTGCGTCACGGCTTCGTCGAGGAGTGGCGCAGCGATGAGTTCGTCATGCTGAGGCGCGATTTGTAAAAAGCACACCTCGCACGACGCCCGATTTCTTACGGTTTCTCTCTACAAAAATGGGCGTCGTGCGAGGTATGTTGTCGACCGCTCCTCGAGAGCTGCCTGCCGAGCCGGGGCGCCTGCCCCCCGCTTGGGTACCATGTGCAAAAGGTTGGGCGACGCGCTCGGCCTAGTTCAGTAAAGACGACGAGAGAGAGGCTATGGGTGTCTCATCTTCCAGCTGTGCAGTTCTGAGCTGCGATGGTCCCTATACGAGCTTCTCGTTCGGCGGACATGACATTCGTTTTCGAACGCCCAAGAACCTCGTCAGGTACGTTGATGTTCGGGAATGGTACAAGGGCTATCTCGTGGTCAACGCAGAATACGATGGCTGCCCGGAGCCGGTCGAGGAGTACATCGACCTCGTCCCCATTTTGAGCAATCTCTACTTTGACGTTGATGAGTTTCTCGCTCCGATTCGCGGAGTGACCGTTGCATAGGTGATGCTCGACACAAAGATCGATGAGCGATAGCCTCCCGCTGTGATACGAAGGGACAGTCCCTTCGCAACATTCACGCGACCGCGCCAAATGCGTTCAGGAGGTCCTTCTCGAGAGCCCTCTCGTCGACGACGAATCCGTCGTCGGAGCGTGTGAGGACAACGTCAAGCGTGCGTTCCTCGACGGGAGCCGCCTCCGTCGCGGTTTCGAATGTGCGGAGGACGTCCTCCTGAAGATCCTCCGAGAGCGGCTCCCCGTCGCGTACGCCCTGGTTGTAGAAGTAGGTGCTCATGCCCTCGCTGGCCTTGGATACGATCTCGCCGGCCCGGGGCGCCCAGACGTGCACGCCGACGACCGCTGCGTCGCCGGAGAGCCCGACGTCCTCGATGGAGTACGTGAGCCGGGAGACCATTTGACCCGCCCACGCCTCGGCGTCGATCCCCAGGTCCTCGGGCGTGTGGCGCAGGCCCCGCCTGAGCCTGCCCTCGAGCCAGCCCGCAAGCTCGGCGGCCAGGTCGCTGGAACTCGGCTTCTCTTTCAGGGCGGAGAGTCTCTCGCCCGTCGCGTCCACGGCGGCCCGCTCGTCTGCGGTGAGCTCGTAATAGGGGAGCGCGACGCGGTCCTCTGTCGGAGCGTCAAGCTGCTCCGAGACGCTGCTCCCAAACCGCACCGCAAACTGCACGACGTTGACCACGAGAAACACCGCGATAAGCACCGCAATCACTGCCGCCGTCCGCTTGCTATAGCCGCGCGCCCGCAGATTCTCGCGCATCTTGGGCGAGTTCATCGTGACCGGAGGTTTCTCGTACATGGTCGCCCCTTTCGTAAGGGCCGGCAGCCGAATCGCTGCCGTTTCCAAGCTTGTACCCAGCGTGGGGGGCTAGGCGCGCGTCTGCCGAGCGGATGATGCCGTCTGCCGGACGTTCTTCTCGACTTTATCGACAAACGATAATTAGTGGTACAAGAACGATAAGAGCAGACAGACGAGAAGAATGGAGGGGTTGCGATGAAACACGAGATGCTGACAAGGGCGCAGGCGGACGGGCGCATCCGCGGCGCCGCGCGCGTGGCGACGTGCTTTTGCTGGGTCGCCGCCCTGGTGGCCCTGCTCCTGGCCCTGTTCAACGCGTGGTCGACGGTCTTCCTCACGACCGCCTCGATGCGGGAGTCCGGCCGTGACGCTGCGACCGCCTTCTTTACCACGAGCGATGCGAGCGGCAATTTCCTCGTGAGCGAGACGGACGAGCAGCCGCCGGAGATTCGTTACGACGAGGGCGGCAACGAGGTCGGTCGCTCGCAGGTCATGGGTGGCGAGGTCTCCTATTCCGGCAGTCCAATCTCGAGCCTCGCCAACGGCGTCGTCTTTGGCGGCCTGGCGTGCGCGGCGTTTGCCCTCGCGGCGCTCATGTGCTCCAAGATCCGTCAGACCGGCGTGCCGTTTGCGCCCGAGCGCGCGCGTGAGCTGGGGCGCGTGGGGTGGCTGGTCCTTCTCGCCGGGTGCGCGCCCACGCTGCTCCACATGGTCCTGGAGGCCATCGCGGCCGCGGTGGTCAACGCCCTGGTGGAGTCCGGCGAGATGCTGAGCTACGCGCTCACGGCGAGCTTCGAGCCGCAGGACCTGATGCTCGTCTCGCTGGGGATCGTGCTGGTGCTGGTGGGCCGGGTCTTCGAATACGGCTGCATCCTGCAGAAGCAGGACGACGAGACGCTGTGAGGGCCGCGCGATGATTGTGCTGCGCCTCGACCGTGTGCTGGCGGACCGCAAGATGCGCTCGAAGGAGCTCGCCGAGCGGGTGGGCATCTCCGAGGTCAACCTCTCCCGCATCAAGACCGGGCGCATCTCCGCGGTGCGCTTCTCCACGCTCGACGCGATCTGCCGCGTGCTGGACTGCCAGCCCGGGGACATCCTGGAGTACGTCCCGGACGAGGAGTGAGCGCCCGCCGGCACAGCCCACAGGGTATGTACACCGCCCTTCAGGGTATGTACGATCACGGGAGAGAGGTTCTTATCGCCCAGGCCTTTGAGCTGCGGATTTGCGAGAGGAGCCTCTGACCGGGGTGTACATACCTTGAAGGGGCGGTGTACATACCCTCAAATGCCCTCGCCCGCAAGGGAGCTTCGCTCCGGAGCCTCGCGCCGCCCCCAACCGTGAAATATCTGCCGAGACGCGGCCTTCCTGCGGAAGTTTGCTACTATATGAAGGCTGTGAAATCCGCGGGCGTGGTGGAACTGGTAGACACGCTGGATTTAGGTTCCAGTGGGGGAGACCCCGTGAAGGTTCGAGTCCTTTCGCCCGCACCACGCAAGGAAACATGGCGGGGCAGGCCCGCCAGGCACGAGACACTGGAGGAACGTTGAAGATCACCGTCACCGCTGAGAAGCCCGTCGACGAGAAGATGGCCGCCAAGGTCACCGTTCCCGCCGCCGACGTCAACGCAGCCATCAAGAAGACCTACAAGGACATCGCCAAGAAGTACAACTTCCAGGGCTTCCGCCGCGGCCACGCGCCCCGTCCGGTGATCGACGGCATCATCGGCCGCGAGGCCGTGCTCGCCCAGGCCACCAACGACCTGCTCACCGCCCTCGAGCCCATGATGCTCGAGGAGCTCGACGTCACCCCCGTGGGCCGCGTGAGCTTTGGCCCCGAGGGCGCCGACCCCGAGCTCGCCGCCGAGGGCACCGACTACGTCGTCGACGCCACCATCGGCGTGCGCCCCACCGCGGAGCTCACCTCCTATGACGCCCCCGAGATCAACCTCCCGCCCGAGGAGGCCACCGAGGCGGAGATCGACTGGCAGATCAACCAGCTCCTCAGCTACCAGGTGACCTACGAGGACGTCGAGGAGGACCGCGCCGCCGAACCCGGCGACATCGTCTCCGTCGACATCGAGAACGTCGAGGGCGCCGGCCACCTCGCCGGCAAGAACCGCCTGCTCGCCCTTGACGGCCAGCAGCTCCCCGAGCAGCTCCAGGAGGGCATCGAGGGCATGAAGAAGGGCGAGGAGAAGGCCATCGAGTGGACGCGCTCCCACGAGCACGACGGCGAGACCATCTCCCACACCTTCTCCGTCAAGGTCACCCTCAACGCCATCAAGAAGGCCGTCACTCCTGAGCTCGACGACGAGATGGCCAAGAAGTACGGCTACGACTCCGTCGACGCCTTCAAGGAGGCCGTGAAGGAGGAGATCGAGGGCGACAAGAAGACCACGATCCCCAACCTCAAGGAGGACCGCGTCGTCGAGGCCGTGGGCAAGCTGCTCGACCTCGAGACCGTGCCCGAGGCCTATCAGAACGAGATCTTCAACGAGCTCGCCCAAGAGTTTCTCGGCCAGCTTCAGCGTCAGAACGTCTCCCTCGACATGTTCCTGCGCGCCCGCGGCATCAAGTCCGACGACTTCATCGCCGACCTGCGCGTCCAGGCCGAGGAGCGCGCGCGTCAGTCCCTCGCGCTCGACGCCGTGGCCGCCAAGCTCGGCCTCGAGGTCACCGAGGACGAGGTCCGCGGCGAGTTCGAGCGCGCCGGCGTCGAGGACGTCGACGCCTCCTACAAGGAGTGGAAGAACGAGGGCCGTCTGCCCGCCGTCCGCGACTCCATCCGTCGCACCAAGGCCCTCGAGTGGCTCGTCGACAACTGCAAGGTGACCGTCGTCGACGAGGTCGCCGAGCGCGCCGCCGCGGCCGAGAAGAACGAGGACGCCGAGTAGCCTCTCTCTCACGTTCACGGAGCCCCGGGCGAGCAACTCGTCCGGGGCTTTCTACAAAAAACGTCGAACGAACGGAGTTCGAATGCACCAGCCCACCAACATCCCGCTCATCCCGTACGTGGTCGAGCAGACGCCGCGCGGCGAGCGCAGCTACGACATCTACTCGCGCCTGCTCAACGACCGCATCGTGTTTCTCGGCGAGGAGGTCACGCGCGACTCAGCCAACCTCGTGATCGCCCAGCTCCTCCACCTCGAGAGCCAGGACCCCGACAAGGACATCTCGCTCTACATCGACTCGCCCGGCGGCGACGTCTACGCGGGCCTGGGCATCATCGACACGATGAACTTCATCAAGCCCGACGTCTCCACCATCTGCGTGGGCATGGCGGCCTCCATGGGCGCGGCCATCCTCGCCTGCGGCGCCAAGGGCAAGCGCCTCGCGCTTCCCAACTCGATGGTGCTCATCCACCAGCCGAGCTCCGGCGTCTCCGGCCAGCAGACCGACATCCAGATCGTCGCCGACGAGACCCGCTGGATCCGCCAGCGCCTGAACGAGATCCTCGCCGACGCCACGGGCCAGCCCATCGAGAAGATCAACGCCGACACCGAGCGCGACAACTACATGCGCGCCGCCGAGGCCTGCGCCTACGGCCTTGTCGACAAGGTCATCTCCTCTCGCGTCGACCAGAGCCAGGAGTAGCGCATGTCCAACTTCGACCAGTCCGGTCCCGGCTTCCCGGGCAACGAGGTGCACTGCTCCTTCTGCGGCAAGAGCCGCAGCCAGGTGAGCAAGCTCATCGCGGGGCCCGGCGGGGTCTTCATCTGCGACGAGTGCGTCCATGCCTGCTCCGACATGATCGACGAGGCGGAGTTCGACGCCGCCGACGACGTCACGGAGCTTCCCGCCGACGAGCTCCCCATCAAGGACCTGCCCACGCCGCATGAGATCTACGACGAGCTCTCCCAGTACGTGATGGGCCAGGAGCAGGCCAAGCGCGCCATGAGCGTGGCGGTCTACAACCACTATCGCCGCATCCTGTCCGGAAACGACGAGGTCGCCGAGGGCGTCGAGGAGGTCGAGATCGCAAAGAGCAACATCTTGCTGCTCGGCCCCACCGGCACCGGTAAGACGCTGCTCGCGCAGACCCTCGCGCGCTTCCTCGAGGTGCCCTTTGCCATCGCCGACGCCACCACCCTCACTGAGGCCGGCTACGTGGGCGAGGACGTCGAGAACATCCTGCTCAAGCTCATCACCGCTGCGGACGGCGACGTGGAGCGCGCGCAGGTGGGCATCGTCTACGTCGACGAGATCGACAAGATCGCGCGCAAGGCCGAGAACCTCTCCATCACGCGCGACGTCTCCGGCGAGGGCGTGCAGCAGGCGCTGCTCAAGATCCTCGAGGGCACCGAGGCGAGCGTCCCACCCCAGGGCGGCCGTAAGCATCCCCAGCAGGAGCTCATTCGCATTGACACCACCAACATCCTGTTTATCTGCGGCGGCGCCTTCGTCGGGCTGGACAAGATCGTGGCCGACCGCATCGGCAAGAAGGGCATCGGCTTCAACGCCGAGGTCGGTCGCAACGCCGAGAAGGACGAGGACTACCTCATGGCGCAGGTCATGCCTCAGGACCTGCACAAGTTCGGCATGATCCCCGAGCTCCTCGGCCGCATCCCCGTGATCACCGCCACCCGTGAGCTCACCGAGGACGACCTCGTGTCCATCCTCACGCAGCCGCGAAACGCGCTGGTGAAGCAGTACCGTCGCATGTTCGAGCTCGAGGGCGTTGAGCTGGAGTTCGAGGATGACGCGCTCGTGGAGATCGCGCGCCAGGCGCTCGAGCGCGGCACCGGCGCGCGTGGCCTGCGCGCCATCTGCGAGGCCACGCTGCAGGACACGATGTTCGACCTGCCGAGCGACCTCGACATCACCAAGGTTATCGTGACCAAGGAGAGCGTCGGCGGCGGCGAGTCCCCACGCCTCATCACCAAGGCCCACGGCAAGCATCGCATCGCCGGGTAGCGAGGTCGCAAGACGGAAGCGGGGCGTCGTCCAACCAGGACGGCGCCCTTTCTGTTAGTTGGGGACAGTCCCCAATTCACATAAAATATTTGTGCTAATTGGGGACTGTCCCCAATTTACAGGTTGGCGCCGCCAAGGCCCATGTAGGTTCGGATGACGGCCTTGCGTCGCAGGGACCCGGCGGGGCAGACGGCGTCGAAAGCGGGCATGATGCCCTTGTAGAGGGCAATGACCTGCAGGCGCTTGGCGAGTCCCTTTGCCGTGGCGCGCGACTCCTCGAGCTGCCCGCGAATCTCATCGAGATAGGGGGAGCGCATCGCGTAGCGCCAGAAGTCGTCCGCGCGGTCGGCGTCGGGATAGAGCCAGGGTCGGTTGTCTGGTCCCGCAAAGTGGATGATCGCGGGGTCCGCGGCGGCCTCCTCGTACTCCTCGCAAACATCAGCGGGGGCGTTGGCGATGATGTGGGTGCGGCGGAGGTGCTGCCAGTCCATGAGGTAGTTCCAGCGCATGTGCACGCGGACGTAGTCGCCGTTCACGACCTTGTTGAGGATGTCCTGGTCGAGCCAGCGCCACATGCGCTGGGTGGAGAGGTCGAGAAACTCCTGCGGCGTGATCGTTCGACGAAGCTCGGCGAGGTTCATGAGCAGGACGCCGGCCTGGAAGTAGTCGTGCGGGTCGCGCATGCCGAGCTCATCTTTGAGGTAAGGCCCGACCGTGGCGTCGTAGCCGTCGATCTGGCCGATGGTGTCGGCGTCGCGCGTGGCGGCGAGCTTGTAGCCCTCCACGTCGACGTCGTAGAGCTTTGCCACGTCGTCACAGACGATGAGGTCGGAGTCGAGGTAGATCGCCTTGTCGACGTTGGGCAGGAGCTGCGGCGAGAGCAGGCGATAGTAGGTCTCGGGGCGGAAGTGCCCGTGATGGGGGAGCTTGATGTTCCCGAGCGCAGCGTCCACGTCGAGAAACCCGATGCCCACGTTGTCGGACTTGGCCTGGCGCGTGAGCGTGATCATGCTGGCCGGCGAGATGTCGCGCGTGAGCACCACGATGTCGTAGCGTCGCTCGGCGCTGGCGTTCTCGATGATCGACTGCACCGCCACGGAGAGGTACGGCACGAAGTTCTCGCTGCAGGCAAAGACGACGACGACGTCATCAAGCGGGAGGTCGAGGTCCTCCGACGTGCTCGCCAGCATGGTCGACGAGAGCGGGTTTCTCACATATGTGGTCTTGCGCAGCGGCTTCATGGGACCTCGGTTCGTGCGCCTTCATGACCCGTCAACTCTACCATTGACGGCGCGGGCGCTCAAATGGCGAGAAGGGCGCGTGCCCTGACGACGGCACGAAGGTCCGCCGCGAGTTCCGCAGCCGCGCCCTTTGTGGCGAGGACTGTCTGAGCGCCGGGCCTTCGTGCCGTCGGCAGGGCCCGCGTACGGTCAGCCCAAGAGCTCAGCTGCGTTGACGGCGACCTGATGTCGCACGGCCTCTGCAGTGGTATTTCGGGCGTCGGCGATGCCGGCGATCGTGCATTCAAGGGAGTCGACGATGTCATCGGCGGTGGCGGGGGAGTGCTCGCCCTCGGGGAGGTCGGTCTCGGTGAGCAGGAGCTCGGCTGGGAGGATGCGGGCGTACTCGCGGCCGCGGCGGGTCGCGAGGGAGCGCTCCCCGAGCGAGAAGAGGCAGCCCAGGCGGGCGGCTCGCCAGAGCTCCTCGGAGCTTCCGGAGAACCAGTGGAGCACGCAGCGGCAGGTCGAGGCGGCGCCTGTCTCCTCGAGGACGTCGAGCACGGTCGAGGCGCAGTGCACGGCGTGGATGGAGAGGAGCTTGGGGAACGCGGGATCGCTCGTCTTTGCGCACTCGGCACAGATGCGCTCGAAGGCCGCGAGCTGAGCGTCCCAGGTGGCAGCATGGCGAGGGGACGCGTCAAGCCCGATTTCTCCGACGTATCGAGTCTCGGGGAGCAGCTCGCAGAGTGCCTCTGCGTCCCGGACGCCATGGACCCACCAGGGGTGGAGTCCGGCAGCGGGGGCCACGAATCCGTTTGTGCCGAGGGATGATTGCATGCGCAGATACTCGTCCGGGGTGACCGTGACGGCATACAGGCTCAAGGCCTGTGCCGCCGCCCCGCGCGCGACGGCCACGGCGTCGGAGAACCAGCCCAGATGGACGTGCGCGTCATAGAGCATGATGGCAGGCAGCATCAGGAATCACCCCGGGGACAGTATAGCCTGAGCAGTCTGCCGCCTGCGCCTGAGCCCCTTCGCCGTCGGCACCTCCCTGCAAAAGCGTCCTTCGATCCATATTTGGTCCGCGCGCGAGACAAAAGTCGCCTTCGATCCATGCGTTTTTGCCGTCATACGGGCGCTTTGCGTCGCCCCCGTAAACTGAATCCTGCGATTTTTTAAAACAGGTGCTCCCTGGACGCCAAAATCTCATGGATCGAAGGCGGGTTTTGTTCCCGGAGACACCGGAATATGGATCGAACCCAACTTTTGCAGACTCTTTGGCGGGCCGCCAAAACGCAGCCAACTCGAGCGTGCCATGGCGCCGGCTCACTGCGCCCACGTGCTATCCTGTTGAGCTGATATGAACGCGCGCCACGAGAGGACATGCCGTGGAAGAGATGCCCAAGAACTACGATCCCCAGACCGCCGAGCCCGAGCTCATCGAGCGCTGGATGAGCGCCGGCTGCTACCAGCGCAGCAAGGGCGTGGGCGACTGCACCGTCGTCATCCCGCCGCCCAACGTCACGGGCATCCTGCACATGGGCCACGCGATGGACGACTCCATCCAGGACACCTACGTGCGCTACAGCCGCATGCGCGGCCGCTCCACGCGCTGGATCCTGGGCACCGACCACGCGGGCATCGCCACGCAGACCAAGGTCGACAAGAAGCTCAAGAGTGAGGGCGTCTCCCGCCTGGAGATCGGGCGCGAGAAGTTCCTCGACGCCTGCTGGGACTGGACGCGCGAGTACGGCGGCACCATCGTCTCCCAGATCAAGCGCATGGGCTGTTCGATCGACTTCTCCGACGAGAAGTTCACGATGAGCCCCGAGTTCTCTCGCGCCGTCCGCAAGGTCTTCTGCGACTGGTACCACGACGGTCTCATCTACCGCGGCAAGCGTATCGTCAACTGGTGCCCGTCCTGTTGCACCGCCATCTCCGACGACGAGGCGGAGTACCAGGACGAGAAGGGCCACCTCTGGTACCTCCAGTACCCGCTCGTGGAGCCCGTCGACGGCATCGATCACATCACGGTGGCGACCACCCGCCCCGAGACCATGCTCGGCGACACGGGCGTGGCCGTCTCCCCGCAGGACCCCGAGAAGGCGAAGCTCGTCGGCAAGATGGTGCGCCTGCCCATCGTCGACCGTGAGATTCCGATCTTCTCCGACTGGCACGTCGACGCCGGCTTTGGCACGGGCTTCGTGAAGGTCACGCCCGCGCACGACCCCAACGACTACGCCATGGGCCAGGCCCACGACCTGCCGCAGATCAACATCTTCGACGAGCACGCGGTCGTGGTCGACGGCTACGGCGAGTTCTCCGGCATGAACCGCGATCAGTGCCGCGAGGCCGTCGTCGCGTGGTTCGAGGAGCACGGCCTGCTCGAGAAGGTCGAGGAGCTCGACCACTCCGTCATGCACTGCTACCGCTGCAACACCGCGCTCGAGCCCTGGCTCTCCGAGCAGTGGTTCGTCGCCGTGGACAAGCTCAAGGAGCGCGCCACGCAGGTCGTGCGCGACGGCGAGGTCAAGTTCCACCCCGAGCGCTGGACCCAGACCTACCTCACCTGGATGGACAACCTCAAGGACTGGTGCATCAGCCGCCAGCTCTGGTGGGGCCACCGCATCCCGGTCTTCTACTGCGAGGACTGCGGCTGGGAGGACGCCCTCATGGAGGACACGGACGTCTGCCCCAAGTGCGGCGGGCACCACGTCCACCAGGACGAGGACGTGCTCGACACCTGGTTCAGCTCCCAGCTGTGGACCTTCGCCACGCAGGGCTGGCCCGATGACACCTCCGAGCTCGCCGAGCACCACCCCACCAAGGTCCTCGTGACCGCGCGCGACATCATCGCCCTGTGGGTGGCGCGCATGATCATGAGCTCGCTCTACTTCACCGACGAGGTGCCCTTCCACGACGTCTACATCTACGCCACGATCCTCGCCAAGGATGGCAGCCGCATGTCCAAGTCCAAGGGCAACGGCGTGGACCCGATGGAGCTCATGGAGAAGTACGGCGCTGACGCAATGCGCTACAACCTCCTCACGCTCATCACCAACAACCAGGACGTCAAGTTCGACGCCAACATCGACAAGAAGACGCACCAGCTCATCGACAGCCCGCGCACCGAGCAGGCCCGCGGCTTCGTGACCAAGATCTGGAACGCGAGCCGCTTCGTCCAGATGAACCTCGAGGGCTACGAGCCGGGCGCCCCGGCCGCCGTGACGCCCGAGGACGCGTGGATGCTGAGCCGCCTGGCCCGCGCCGTCGCGCACGCCACCGAGCAGCTCGAGACCTACGCCTTCGGCGACTACGCCCGCGAGATTCAGAGCTTCTTCTGGGGCGACGTCTGCGACTGGTACATCGAGCTCTGCAAGGGCCGCCTGCTCGACGGCACCCCCGAGGAGCGCCTGCAGGTCCAACGCAACCTCGTCTTTGTGCTCGACACCTGCATGCGCCTGCTCCATCCCGTCATGCCGTTCGTGACCGAGAGCGTCTGGGACGCCCTGCCTGCGAGCGGCCTTGACGACCACTCTGCGGAGTTCCTCATGGTCGCCGCCTGGCCGGAGCCGGAGCGCTACGCCGAGTTCGTCAACGAGAAGGCCGAGAAGGACTTCGAGCTCGCCAAGCGCGTCATCTCCTGCGTGCGCTCCACCCGCGCCCGCTATCGCCTCTCGCCGCGCGCCGAGCTCGATGTCTGCGTGCGCTGCGCCGCTGACGACGCGTCGGTTCTCGCTGGGCAGGAGGGCTTCGTGCGCTCCGTGGGCCACGTGGGTTCCTTCTCGGCGGCCGCTGAAGCCCAGAAGCCCGAGGGCTGCGTCTCCGTGGCCGACGGCTCGCTCGAGATCTTCGTCCGCGTGGGCGACCTGGTGGACCTCGCGGCCGAGTCCGCGCGCCTGACCAAGGAGCTCGCCAAGGCCGAGAAGGACCTCGCGGGCGTGGAGCGCACGCTCGCCAACGAGGGCTTCGTCGCCAAGGCGGCGCCGGAGGTCATCGAGAAGAAGCGCGCCCAGGCCGCCGAGCTCACGGCTACGATCGAGCAGCTGAAGACTCAGATTTCTGACTTCGCGTAGGTTCTCCTGCGCGCTGTGCGCCGCCCGCGCTTCTCGCCAGCTCATTGGGCTTCGCCCAAAGGTCGCTGGCCGAGAAGTGCGGGCGGCGCTCTCATGTCGGCCCTCGCTCAGACTATTAGGTGGGGCATGGCGCCCTGGCGTACTTTGACCTTCCCGCCCTGCCCTGCCCTTTGCGGGTATGTACAGTGCGCATACCGGGTATGTGCACTTCTCGACTCGTCCGTTTTTCTCGCCCGATCCTTTGACCTGCGGGTTTGCGAGAAGGACCTCGTG
>NZ_JANRHO010000011.1:0-58956 GCF_024733715.1 Thermophilibacter sp. ET337
GCAATGTCCTCTGCGGCGAGCTCGGGAACTGCCTCGGGGGCCGGCTCGACGCGCGGCGCCTTGGCGGCACGCGCGCGCTCCTCGACGGCCTCGCGGGCGCGCTCGTACGCCTCGCGCAGGAGCACCTCCTGGCAGTTGACGCGCGGCGCGCCCTCCTCGGTCTCGACGCGGGCCCAGGTGCCCTCGGCGGTGAGCTGGCGCGCCTTGACGTTGTCGGCGAGCTGGAGGTCGATGAAGTGGCGCACGATCTCGCAGCAGGCGGAGTCGCGCACGGGGTAGGCGATCTCGACGCGGCGCTCGGTGTTGCGCGTCATCATGTCGGCGCTCGAGAGGTAGATAGTGTCCGCGTACTCGCCAAAGGCGTAGATGCGGGCGTGCTCGAGGAAGCGCCCGGCGATCTGGCGGATCACGAGGCCGTCGGTCTTGCCCGGCACGCCCGCCTTGATGCAGCAGATGCCGCGGACGATCATGACGACCTTGACGCCCGCCTCGCAGGCCTCGGAGATCTTGTCGATGACGTCGCGGTCGGTGAGCGAGTTCATCTTGAAGAAGACGCGCGCCGGGGCGCCCTCGCGGGCGCGGGCGATCTCTCGGTCGAGCCCGCGCATCACGAGCGGCTTGAGGCCCACCGGGGCAACGCCGAGCTGGCGATAGGTGCCGCGGAGGTTGCCGAGCGAGAGGTTGCGGAAGAAGGTGTTGCCGTCCGCCCCGATGCCCTCGTCGGCCGTGAGCAGCATGAAGTCGGAGTAGAGCGTGGCGGTCTTCTCGTTGAAGTTGCCCGTGCCCAGGCACGTGATGCGGCGGATGCCGTCGTGGTCGTGATAGGTGATCTGGCAGATCTTGGAGTGGCACTTGAAGCCCTCGGAGCCGTAGATGACGGTGCACCCGGCGTCCTCGAGGCGCTCGGCCCAGGCGATGTTGTTGGCCTCGTCGAAGCGGGCGCGCAGCTCCATGAGGACGGTGACGTCCTTGCCCGCCTCCGCGGCGCTGATGAGGCTCTCGCAGAGGTGGCTCGACTTGGCCACGCGGTAGAGGGTGATCTTGATCGAGATGCACGCGTCGTCGGCGGAGGCCTCGCGGACGAGCCTCAGCAGCGGCGTCATGGACTCGTACGGGTAGGTGAGAAGGACGTCGTGGTCCTCGACCTGGCCGCGCATGGGCAGGGACAGGTCGACCATGGGCGAGATCTGCGGCTCGAAGCGACGGAACACGCACGCGGCGTGCTCGTGGTCGGGGATGTGGGACTCGAGCCCGTAGACGTAGCCGAGGTCGATCGGGCGGTTGAGGCGGAAGACGCGGCGCGGCTCCAGCGCGAGCTCGTCGGCGATCAGCGTCTCGAGCGTCTTGCCCAGCTTGCCGCGGATCTCGAGGCGCACGGGCTGCAGGCGCTGGCGGAGCTTGAGGACCTTCTTCATGTGCTGGCGGTAGTCCTCCTCCTCCTCGACGCCCTCGCCGTCGGGGTCGATGTCGGCGTTGCGCGTGACGCGCAGCACGGCCGAGCGCTTGGGCACGTACTCGCCGAAGCACTGGTCGAGGCAGGTCTCGAGGACGTCCTCGAGCAGGGTGTAGCGCCAGGCCTTGGGCGTGGCCGGCAGCGCGACGACGCGCTGCTCGGTGCGGGGCACCTCGATGATGCCGAGAAGACCGGTCTCATCGGCGCCGTCGAGCGAGCAGGCCACGAACAAGCGGCCGTTGCGCAGGTTGGGGAAGGGGTGGCGCGGGTCGACGATGAGTGGGGAGATGATCGGCGCGAGGCGGCGCTCGAAGTGGCGCTGGACGGCGGCGCGGTCCTCCTCGGTGTAGTCGGCGGGGGAGACGCGCTGCAGGCCGTGCTGGCCGAGCAGCTCCTCGACCTCGGCGAGGCCCCTCTCGTGGCGCTCGACGAGGGCGGGCAGGGCGCCGAAGATCGCCGCGAGCTGCTCGGTGGGGGTCATGTTGGACTTGTTGTCCTTGGGCTGGTTCTTGAGGGAGGCGAGGTCGGAAAGGCCGCCTACGCGGATCATGAACCACTCGTCGAGGTTGGACTCGACGATCTCGCAGAACTTAAGGCGCTCGAACGCGGGAACCTCGGGGTCGTATGCCTCGTCGAGGATGCGGTCGTCGAAGCGCAGCCAGCTCAGCTCGCGGTTCTGGGTGTAGGAGAAGTCGCGCTCGGGCTTCTTGTCCTCGCCGTCCTTCTCGCCCGCGTACTTGGCGGCTGCCTTCTTGAGGGCCTGCTCCTTGCGGGACTCCTTGGCGTCCTTCTTGCCGCGCGCCTCTTCCTCGACGGCGTCCTTGGTCTTGTCCTTGCTCATCGCGAAAGCCTTTCACGAAGGTGCGGCAGCGTGTGCCGCGGTGCATGTCCCCACGATGATAGCAGCCGCGTGACCGGCCGCCGGGCCCTGTTGGTTAAGGTTGTGAAAAGAGCCGGGCCAGCGGGGGCCGCGCGGCCGCGGACCGTCCCGGGCTCATGCTACGATGCAGCTTTCAAAGCACCGAGAAGAACCCGGCGTTCCCGCCGGTCACGAAAGGAGAGCCCCATGGCCGTCAGCCTTTCCGGACGCAACTTCCTCAAGCTCCTCGACTTCACGCCCGAGGAGATCCGCCACCTGCTCGACCTCTCCGCCGAGCTCAAAGCCAAGAAGCGCGCGGGAGAGCCCCACCGCTACCTCGAGGGCAAAAACGTGGCGCTCATCTTCGAGAAGACCTCCACGCGCACGCGCTGCGCCTTCGAGGTGGGCGCGGCCGACCTCGGCATGCACGCGGTCTACCTTGACCCGAGCGCCTCCCAGATCGGGAAGAAGGAGTCCATCGCCGACACCGCGCGCGTGCTCGGCCGCATGTTCGACGGCATCGAGTACCGCGGCTTTGGCCAGGAGCGCGTCGAGGAGCTCGCCGCGTACGCGGGCGTGCCGGTCTGGAACGGCCTCACCACGGAGTTTCACCCCACGCAGATGATCGCCGACGTCCTCACGATGGAGGAGGAGTTCGGCCGCGGCGGGATGGCCGGTCGCAAGGTCACCTTCATGGGGGACGCGGGCAACAACGTGGGCAACTCGCTCATGGTCGTGTGCGCAAAGCTGGGCATCGACTTCTGTGCGTGCGGCCCCGCCGAGCAGATGCCCGACGCCGAGCTCGTAAAGACCTGCCGTGAGATCGCGGCCGAGACGGGAGCCACGATCACGCTCACGGCGGACGTCGCCGAGGGAGCCGCCGGCGCGAGCGTGATCTACACCGACATCTGGGTCTCCATGGGCGAGCCCGCCGAGCTCTGGGGCGAGCGCATCCGCCTGCTGTCTCCCTACCAGGTCAACGCCGAGCTCATGAAGCTCGCGGCCAAAGACGCGATCTTCATGCACTGCCTGCCGAGCTTCCACGACCGCAAGACCACGATCGGCGAGGAGGTCTACCAGCAGTTTGGCCTCGCCGAGCTCGAGGTCACCGACGAGGTCTTCGAGGGGGCGCAGAGCCGCGTCTTCGACGAGGCCGAGAACCGCCTGCACTCGATCAAGGCCGTCATGTACGCGACGCTGCGCTAAGCACTTCCATATCGAGGGATTCGACGCGTAAGTCGAGCGAGGGGACAGGGTCCGCGCGAGTTCTGCGGCGCGCGTCCCTTGCGCGCGAAGCTGTCTGAGCGCCGGACCTTATCGCCCCCGCAGGGGTGCGTAGTGCCTGCTAGTACACCATCCCCATCGCCTCGCGCACCTCGTCGAGGGTGGCCGCGGCGATCTCGCGAGCGCGGCGGTTGCCCTCGTGCAGGACGTCGGCGACATATCCCATGTCCTGGGCGATCTTCTCGCGGCGCTCGCGGATGGGGGCGAAGTAGCCGTTGACGGCCTCGGTCACGACCTTCTTGAGCTGGCCCGCGCCTCCCATGCCGATCTCCTCGGCGATCTCGCGCGGGTCGCGGCCGGTGCAGATGCCTGCCGTGGTGAGAAGACCGGAGATCTCCGGGCGGTTCTCGGGGTCAAAGGTGATGTTGCGCTCGGAGTCGCTCTTGGACTTCTTGATGAGCTTGGCGGTCTCCTCGGCGGTCATGGAGATGGAGATCGCGTTGCCGTAGGACTTGCTCATCTTGCGGCCGTCGAGGCCGGGAAGCAGCGGCGTGGAGGTGAGAAGCCCCGTGACGTCCGGGAAGACGTGGCCGTAGCGCTCGTTGAAGCGACGCGCGATCTTCGAGGTGATCTCGATGTGCGGCAGCTGGTCGCGGCCCACGGGCACGATGTTGCCCTTGCAGAAGAGGATGTCGCACGCCTGGTGCACGGGGTAGGTGAGCAGAAGTCCCGTGAGGGCGTGGCCGGAGGCCTCCTGCTCGGCCTTGACCGTGGGGTTGCGCTCCATCTCGGCCTCGGTGACGAGGCTGAGGAACGGCAGCATGAGCTGGTTGAGCTCGGGCACCGCGGAGTGCGTGAAGATCATCGTCTTGGCCGGGTCGAGCCCGCAGGCCAGATAGTCGATGACCATGTTGTAGACGTTGTCCTTGATGTGCTCGGTCGTGTCGCGGTCGGTGATCACCTGATAGTCAGCGATGATGACGTTGGTGCGCACGCCCATGTCCTGCAGGCGCACGCGGTCCACGAGCGTGCCGAAGTAGTGGCCGAGGTGGAGCCTGCCGGTCGGGCGGTCGCCGGTGAGCATGGTGTAGTTCTCGGGGTGGACGAGAAGGTCGGCGTGGACCTCGTCGCTCCTGCGCTTGGCCGCCTCGTAGCTTCCCTCGTTGGGCATGGTTCCTCCTCGCGTTTGCGGTCCCCCGCGTATGTGGTCAACGGCATCCTATGGTACGGCAAACGGCGGCCTCGTGCGCGGGGTCCTTGCAAAAGCCTGTTAGAATAATCTGGTCGAGGTCGAGAAGAGGAGGAGCGGTGGCAAGCTCATACGGCACGGACGCCGACAAGAGCTCACTCAGGAGCAACTACCTGCGCGTTCGCCGCACCGTCCCTGCGCGCCTGCGAATCTCCTCGGACGAGGCCATTCGCCGCGCGCTGCGCTCCTTCGACGTCTTCCGGCGCGCGCCCATCGTGCTCACCTACGTCTCCTTTGGCGCCGAGGTCGACACGCGCGCCCTGATCGAGGAGCTGCTTGACGAGGGCCGCCGCGTCGCCGTCCCGCGCGTCGAACGCGCGGCGCACAAGATGGCCTTCCACGAGATCGAATCGCTCGAGGGGCTCGTCCCCGGAACGATGGGCATCCTCGAGCCCCCCGGCGACACGCCGGCCCTCACGGTGCCCGAGATGGTGCGCACCGCCTGCCTCGTGCCCGGCCTCGTCTTTGACGGCGCGGGGCACCGCGTGGGCTACGGCGGCGGCTACTACGACCGCTTCCTCGCGTTCTACCCCGGCAACAAGATCGGCCTCGCCCGCGTGACGCAGCTCTCGTCCAACCCGCTCCCGGTGGGGGGGCACGACGTCCCGGTCGACTTCCTCGTGAGCGAGGGGACCGTCTGGGGCTGCAGCCAGAACCTCTGACGCCATGCTGCGCGCCTACGCCCTCGTCGAGCGCCGCCGAACGGTCGCCTGGCCGCTCTGGACGGGCGTGCTCGCGGGGCTCGTCGCGCTCGGGCTCTCGCCCGTCGCCTACCTCCTCGCCGGCTCCGCCCTCATGGCCGGCAGGATCCTCGGCGCCGCGGACCGCGTCTCGGCGGAGCGGTGCCGAAGGGTCGTAGCCGTGGTCGGCCTCCTGGTCACGCCCGCGCTCGCCCTCGTTTGGGCGATCGCCCCCGGGCTCACCGCGATCCCCGGGGCGCTCGCGCTCGCCGGATGGGTGTGCCTCTCGCTTGGCGAGAAGGACGAGCGACGCGCCGCGCGCTCCGGCGCCCTGGCGGGCGAGCTCGTCGCCGTCCTCGCCCTGCTCGCCGCCGCATGGCTGCTTCCCGTGCCCCGGGTAGCCTCCGCCGTCTTTCTCGGCGCGCTCTTTGCCCTTGCCGTCCTCACCAGGGCGCGCGCGGGACGCTCGCTCTCGGAGCCCGAGCTCTTCGCCGCCCTCGCGCCCGCGGCGCTGCTTAGCTGCTCGATGGCGGCGGGCGAGTCCGGGCTCGTGGTTCTTGCGACGGCCTCGCTCGTGGCCTTAAGCGCCTGCGGCGTGCCGCTGCTCGCCTCGCTCGCCTCAGACGGCGACGAGGGGGACTATGCGGCGACGATGCGCCGCGCCCTCGACGACCTCGCGGAGCGCGAGCTCAGCGACCGCGAGCGCGAGGTCCTCGTCCGGACGCTCTGCGGAGAGCCGCGCCGCGTCATCGCGCAGGCGCTCGACGTCTCGGAGTCGACCGTCGGCACCAACCGCACGCGCGGCTACGAGAAGCTCGGCGTGTCCTCCAAGGTCGAGCTCGTCTCGCGCGTGAGCTCCTGGACGAGCGACGCCGGCAGTCTGCGCCCCGACGGCTCCGTGCACCGTTGCGTCCCATCGTGGGCGCGCGCCCTTCTCGGCGCCGCGCTGCTCGCCCTGATGCTCGCGCCCTGGGCGGGGCCGGTCCGCCCCGTCGTGGCCTGCCTCGCGGGCGACGTGCTCTCGTGCGTCGCCCTCGTCGCCTTTCTCGTCCTTGCGCCCGACACCGGGGGCCGTCGCGCGCTCCGGGAACGGACGGGCGTGCGCCCCTCCTGGGAGCGCGGCGTCGTCTGCCTGCTCTGCTCCGTCGCCGTGCCCCCGGTCTTCGTCTCCTCATGGCCCCTCGTCCCCGGGCGCCGCTCGCTCGCCGCGCTGGTCCTTGCGCTCGGCGTCCTGTATCTCGGGGCGCGGCCGGTCAGCGCGGACCCGGGCATCGACGTCCGCACGTGGCTTCGGCGCTCGACCGTCTCCGGCCTGCGAGAGCTTGCGTGCCGCGGACGTGAGGTCACGGCCCTCGCGGGGCTCTCCCTGCTGCTCGGCTCCTGCTTGACCGTGCCTCTCGAGGTTTTTCCCGGCGTGGTCGAGGGCCTGTGGTGCCTCGTGGCGGCGCTCGGCGCGCTCGTCTTTGGCGTGGCCTTCCGCCCCGCCGCCCGCGATGACCGCGAGGAGCAGGTCGCCATCCTGAGAAGGGCCGGCCTGAGCGAGCTTCAGGCCAACGTCGCGCTGCTCCTCTCGCTCGGCGAGGGCGAGCGTGCCATCTGCGAGCGCCTGCACGTGGCCCCAGGGACGGTCAAGTCCGCGCGGACGCGCTGCTATCGGGCGCTCGGCATCCACAATGCCGTCGAGCTGCGAGAATGCCTCGAGGGTCGGGCCGGGTTGACAGACTGAGCCGACGCGCATCCCCGGGGTTGACAGACGCCCCGCGCCGCACTGGGTACCATTTTGGCAACCCCTTCGGAAGGAGGCTGCCATGAAGCGCGCCGCAAGCACCGCAAAGATCGCCGTGCCCGCCGTTCTTCTCGCCGTCTGGCTCCTGTCGCTACTCGTCTTCTGGTGCGTTATCGGTCCCTCGGACGCCCTGGGCTATGCGCTGATCTTCTTCTACGGGCTCATGCCCGCGACGGTCCTGGGAACCTCGCTCACGGCGGGCCTTCTCAGGCCCTACGGAACGAGGGGCTGGCTCATCATCCCGGTGGCGGCCGTCCTGTCCATGCTGCTCCCGAGCCTGACGTTTCTTTTGGCCAACACGCTGACGTTTGGCAACGTCCACCCGCCCGACCTGACGGCGCTCGCCTTTGGCGGTGCCGTCTCGGCCGTGGGCTTTGGGCTCGGTGCGGGCGTGAGGGCGCTCAGGGCGCGGCGCCGCGGCGCATGACGACGGGCATCCGCCTTCAGGTCCTGACCTGGCGCATCTGCGCTCGGTGCCCGCACTCGTGAGTGCGGGCAACAGGTGCGGGCGGTTTTGGGCATAGACTGCATCGAGTGCGCGGTCCTTCTCGGCCAATGCCCCGGAGTGCGCGCATCGAGTGCGCTCCAGCCCGCACCGGAAGCGACAGCCGAGAAGTGCGGGCGGGATCCCGAAGAATGCTGAGAAGTGCGGGCAGGGCCCGCGCGCACCCAAACGAGAGCTTGGGCTCGTGCCAGCCGACGGCGCTACAGGCCCAGGTGCGCGGCCATGTCGAACAGCGCCTTGCGATAGCCCTCGACGCCCAGGCCCGTGATGGTCTCGAAGCAGGCGGCGCGGATGTAGGACACCTGGCGGAAGTCCTCGCGATCCTCGAGCTTGGAGATGTGCACCTCGATCATGGGCAGGCCCACGGCCTTGGCGGCGTCGAGGATTGCGATAGAGGTGTGCGTGTAGGCGCCGGGGTTGATGATGATGCCGGCATAGGTGCCGTACGCGTCCTGAATGGCGTCGATGAGGTCGCCCTCGTGGTTGGACTGGAAGCAGGTGCAGTCGGCAAAGCCGGCCTCGAGCGCGGCGTCGTGGCAGATGCGCAGCATCGCGCGGTACGAGTCGTGCCCGTAGATGTCGGGCTCGCGGATGCCCAGCATGTTGATGTTGGGCCCGTTGATGACGAGCACGCGCACGGGGCCCTCCGGGAGCTGGTCCTCGACGTCGACGTCGGCGTCCGTCGTCTCGTCGGGCGAAGCGTCCGCGGGCTCCATGACGTCGAGCAGGCTCACGAGGTCCTCGACCGACGCGTCCTCGGCATCCTCCTCGGAGGGTCCCTCGGGCGCGGCGTCGACGTCGCCCTCGCTCTGCGCGAGCGCGGCGCTGCGAAGCGGGTTGTGGGAGATGTGCACGTGAATGGGGGAGGGCATGGCCGAGGCCTCGTCGAAGGCCTCCTCGTTGCCCTCGATGCCCGTGAGGCGAACCAGCGCCTCGTGCACGGCCTCGACCTTGCCGGGGCCAAAGACGACCTCGATGCCGTTGGCGCCGCGCTTCACGAAGCCGAGCACGCCACGGGCGGAGGAGAGCTGGTCGGTGTCGACGAGCGAGGGGTCCTCGGTGAGAATCCTCAGGCGGGTCATGCAGATGTCGTTCGCGGTGACGTTGCCCTTGCCGCCCACTGCGGCGAGAACCTCCTGCGCGATCTGATCTCTGTCCACTTCGCGACCCTTCCCGTCGTCGAATCGCGAGCTGGAGCCCCATCTCCACACTCATCATCTGCCGACTGCCGTGTAATCGAAAGCACAGTATACGGGGCGCGCAAGCCGGTGCGGCCCATTCCGCCGAGCGGCGCCGCGGACGGCGGGACCTTCCAGCAAACGCCCATGTTTTGACCTTGAGCGGCGACGCTCGCGAGACTTGTTGACCCGCTGCGTCCCCCGACGCCCGTGGGGACGGGAGCGCCGGCGGGCGGGGAGGTCCTAGAGCCCGAGGAGCTCGCGCGCGAGCTCCGCGTCCCCTGCGGCGGAGCCGGTGCAGGGCAGCGTCACGTCCGCCCAGGCGCGGTAGAGCCCCATGCGCTCCGCGGCGATCCGCTCGACGCCCTTGGCCTGGGAGACCGGGCGACCCGCAGAGCTGAGCTCGGAGACGGGGCGATCGAGAAAGACGACGCGGCCGTTCTGGCGCAGCAGATCGCGGTTCTCCGGCCTCGTGACCACGCCGCCGCCGCAGGCGATGACGAGTCCCGAGCGCGCGGCGTAGTCGGCGGTGACGCGCGTCTCGACCGCGCGGAAGGCGTCCTCCCCGTCCTCGCGGATGATCTGCGCCGCGCCGCGGCCGGTCTCGAGCGCGATCGCCTCGTCGAGGTCGACGAAGGGCCGGCCGAGCACGCGCGCGAGCGCCCGCCCGCAGGTGGTCTTGCCGGCGCCGGGCATGCCGATGAGCACGACGTTTTCCGTCTGAAAGTAAATCTCGCGCTCGATTGTGCCCACGAGGGCGTCGTCGAGGTCGCGCCCCTGGAAGAGCCCGCTCGCAAAGAGCGCCTGCGCCACGAGCATGGCAAGGCCGCTCTCGGTGGGCAGCCCCAGGCGCTCGGCGGAAAGGCACAGCCCCGTGCGCGTGGGGTTGTAGACGACGTCGAGCACGCCGCGCAGCCCCGTGAGCCGAGAGAGCGTGCCCTCGTCGACGGGGGAGTCCGGGCAGCGCGGGAACATGCCCACCGGCGTGGTGTTGACGAGAAGAACGGCGTCGGCGTGCCGCTCGGCGAGGGTCGCATAGGTCTCGTCGCCGGAGCGCGAGATGGTGACGACGCGCGCCCCGGCCGCGTGCTCCAGGGCGTCGCGGACCGCCGCGGCCGCGCCGCCGCTCCCAAGCACGAGCGCCTTCCTACCCTCGAGCAGACCGCGCGGCGACTCGCTCAGCCGCTCGCGGCAGAAGCGCGCGAGCATCCAGGCAAACCCCAGCACGTCGGTGTTCTCGGCGACGATGCGGCCGTCCCGGTCCCTCACGAGCGTGTTGGCGGCCCCGAGCCGCTCCACGGCGGGCGAGCGCACGTCGGCGAGCTCGGCCGCGAGCCGCTTGTAGGGGATGGTGACGTTGAGGCCGCGCCACGCGCCGTCACGGACGAACGGCTCGACCTCGTCCCGGTCGAGGTCGTGCAGGGCGTAGGGGAAAGATCCCAGATGCTCGTGAATCTTCGGCGACCAGCTGTGCCCGAGCGGGTGCCCCACGAGCCCGTAGGGAGCGGTCGTCGCCGCGCCCCTCTCGCCCGCCACTAGAGCACCTCCGAGTAGCTGCCGAGGTAGCGCAGCTCCTGGCAGAGGCTCCCGAGCGTCGTGACGAGCGAGGCAAACTCCGGCGAGGCCGCGGGGCACTCGATGTCGAAGTAGAACATGAACTCGAAGTCGCGCTCGGGGATCGGGCGGCTCTCGAGCTTGAGGAGGTTGACGTCGAGCGCGTAGAGCTTCGCGAGCAGCTTGTAGAGGGAGCCGGGCTGGTGCGGGAGCACGGCCATGAAGGAGGCCCGGTCGGCGCCGGGGTAGACCTCGAGGCTGCGGGAGATGCAGGCGAAGCGCGTGTAGTTGTTGTCACGGTCCTGCACGCCCGAGGAGAGCGCGGCGAGGCCGTAGAGCGCGGCGCAGGCGTGGGAGGCGAGCGCCGCGACGTCGGTGCGCCCGGACTCGGCGACGCTGCGGGCCGCGGCGGCCGTGTTCTCGCAGACGTGCACGCGCACGTCGGGCAGCCCGGAGAGGAACTCGGCGCAC
The DNA here is from genome assembly GCF_024733715.1 of Thermophilibacter sp. ET337. Lineage (NCBI taxonomy): Bacteria > Bacillati > Actinomycetota > Coriobacteriia > Coriobacteriales > Atopobiaceae > Thermophilibacter > Thermophilibacter sp. ET337. The sequence goes on from NZ_JANRHO010000011.1 coordinate 10,960, forward strand.
TGACTGATGGCCTGCTGGTGGCTGTAGATGTCACGAATGCCGGAGAGCTCGGCGCCGGGCAGGGCGAGCAGGCTGTGGTCGACCTTCACGCGCGTGGTGCGCACGACATAGAAGGAGTGCTCCATCATCAGGTCGAAGACCTGGTTGACCGAGCCCGCCGTGGAGTTCTCGAGCGGGAGCACCCCGTAGTCGGCGAGCCCCTGCTCGACGGTGCGGAACACGCCGTCGAAGGTGGGCGAGTAGGCGATCGTGGGCCGACGGAAGATCTTCTCGGCCGCGATCTGCGAGTAGGCGCCCTCGACGCCCTGGCAGCTCACGTGCGCCGAGCGGGGGAAGACCTCGGGCGTGGCCTCGCGCGCGCGGCGAATGCCGGCAAGCAGCCCGTCGTCCGACGCGTCGCCGAGAAGCGCGTGCTGGCGCGAGCGGGAGGCCTCCATGAGCAGCTCCATCAGGACCTGCGCGTACGTGGCGAGGTCCTCCGGCGCCGCCTCGGCGGCCGCCGCGACCTTCGCGCGCTCCCGCGCCGGGTCGAAGACGCGCATCCCATGCTCGCGCTTGTACGCCGCGACCCCCTCGGAGACCTTCGCCCGCTCGGAGAAGAGCGCGAAGATCTCGCGGTCGATCCTGTCAATCTCTTGCCTCAGCTCCGAGAGCTCGGCCATGGCTTCCTCCTTGTGGTTGCTCCGTCGTCTAGACGCTATGGTACCGGGCGCGCGGGTCGTGAGGTCCGGCGCTCAGACAGCTTGCCGAGAAGAACGCTCGGCAAGAACTCGCGGCGGACCTCACGACCCGCGCGCTCCCGTCGCCATTTCTCACCTGAATGGGAGATGGCGTGCACGTCGGTGGCCGAGGGGCGTGAAGGTCCGCCGCGAGTTCCGCAGCGTGCGTCCTCTGCGCGCGAGGACTGTCTGAGCGCCGGACCTTCTCGCCCCTCAGCCACCGACCCTGGTTACCTCACTGCGCCGGCCAGGCGAGGAGGGCGTCGGCGAGGGAGAGGGCGCAGACGGCCTCGACGACGGGGACCGCGCGGATCACGGCCGTGGTGTCGTGGCGGCCGTGGACCTTGAGGCGGGCGGGCTCCATGCGGTCGAGGTCGACGGAGTCCTGCTCCACCATGACGCTCGATATGGGCTTGACCGCGCAGCGGACGAGGACCGGCGCCCCCGTCGTGATGCCGCCGAGGATGCCGCCGGCGTTGTTGGTCACGGGGACGCAGGCTCCGTCACGGACCTCGTAGGGGTCGTTGTTCTCGGTGCCGCGCAGGCGGGCGACCTCGAAGCCGCGGCCGAACTCGACGCCCTTGACCGCGGGCACGCCAAACAGGGCGCGCGCCATGACGTTCTCGATGCCGTCGAACATCGGAGAGCCCGCGCCCGCGGGCAGGCCGCAGGCGACGCACTCGACGATGCCGCCGACGGTGTCCTTCTGGGCACGCGCCGCCATGACCGCCTCGACCATGCGCTCTCCGGCCGCCTCGTCGATGACGGGCACGCGGCGGCCGTCGGCGAGGGCGGCCATCTGGGCGGAGAGCCGCTCGGCCGCCTCGGGAGAGTTGTCGAGGGCGCAGAGCGGCTCGTCGGGGATGCCGGCGAGCTCGGCCACGTGCGCGCGCACGGTGACGCCGCGCGTGCGCAGCCACTGCAGGGCGACGCCGCCCGCGACGCAGAGCGGGCCAGTGAGCCGGCCGGAGAAGTGGCCGCCGCCGGGGACGTCCTGGGCGCCGTGCCACTTGGCCCAGGCGGTGAAGTCGGCGTGGCCCGGGCGGGGCACGCCGGTGAGGTTGTCGTAATCGGCCGAGCGCGTGTTGGTGTTCTCGATGATCGCGGCGAGCGGGGCGCCGCAGGTCTCGCCGCGGACGTTGAGCCCCGAGACGATGCGCGGCTCGTCGGGCTCCCTGCGCGGCGTCGACCAGGGGTCGTTGCCCGGGGCGCGGCGGGCGACGAAGGCGCGCAGCTCGTCGAGGTCGAGCGAAAGTCCCGCGGGCAGCCCCTCGACGACGCAGCCGACGGCGGGGGAGTGGGACTGGCCGAAGACGCTCACCCTGAGGGCGCTTCCAAACGACGAGGGCATCAGGGCTCCTCTCTGACGACGCCGCCGAGCGCGGCGAGGTCCTCGAAGAATGCGGGGTAGGACTTGGAGACGCACTCTGCGCCGAGGATCTTCACGGGGGCCTCGCAGCGGGCGGCGAGCACGGCGGCCATCATCGCGATGCGGTGGTCGCCCGCGGCGTCGACCGTGCCGCCGGCCAGCGAGCGGGACCCGTCGATGACGAGGTCGTCGCCCTCCACGCGGGCGGAGCCCCCGAGGGCGCATATGGCGGCCGAGACGGTGGCGAGGCGGTCCGACTCCTTGAGGCGCAGGCGTGCGGCGCCGGTTATCCTGGTCGTCCCCTCGGCGAGCGAGGCGACGGCGGCGAGCGGCGGGACGAGGTCGGGGCAGCTCTCGACCGAGAGCGTGGTGCCGCGGGAGGCGTCGCGCACACACGCGGCCCCGCCCGGCCTCCTGAGGACGCGGGCGCCGAGGAGGGCGAGCGCGGCGAGCACCTGTCGGTCGCCCTGCGTGCTCGCGAGGTCGAGCCCGGACACGGAGACGCCCTCGGGGCTGAGCGCGCCCGCCGCGAGCCAGAAGGCCGCGCCGGACCAGTCGCCGCCCACGGCGACCGTCCCCGGGGACCTGAGGCATCCGGGCGCGACGACGAACGAGACGGCCGGCGCCCCGTCCTCGGTCCGGGCGGGTGCCTCCGAGACCGAGACGCCAAAGCGCGAGAGCGCGGCGATCGTGAGGTCGATGTAGGGTCGCGACTCGACCGGCTCGCTGACGAGCACCTCGACGGGGCCGCCGAGCAGCGGGGCGGCCATGAGCAGGCCGCTCACGTACTGAGAGGACACGTTGCCGGGCAGGGCGTAGCGGCCGGCCTCGAGCCGACCCGAGACCTCGAGCGGCGAGCGCCCCTGGGGCCCGAGGACCGCGCCGTGCGCGACGAGCTCCTCGTAGAGCGGGGAGAGCGGGCGCTCGGGCAGCCGCCCGAGCATCTCGAACCGCCCGCCGCAGCCAAGGGCGCAGACGACGGGAAGCAGAAAGCGCAGCGTCGAGCCGGACTCGCCGCACGCGAGGACGGCGCCCGGCCGAGGCTCGGGCACGTTGTCGCTCGCCGAGGTTCCGGGGACGGGGCGCACGCGAAAGCCGCGCCGCGTGCGCGCCACGCGGGCCCCGAGCGCCTCGAGGCAGGCGATGGTCGCGTCGATGTCGTCCGAGGAGGTGGTGCAGTCCACGTCGGTCGTCCCGGGGGCGAAGGCGGCACAGATGAGCAGGCGATGGGCCTCGGACTTCGAGGAGGGGGCGGCGATCTCCCCGGAGAGCGCACCGGGCTCTAAGATCACGTTCACGAGGGCCTCCCCACGAGGTCGCGCTCGATAAGCGAGCGAAGGTCGGCGAGCGGGACGCGCCTCACGACGGCCGACCCCAGGGCCTCCGGCACGACGAGGTTGACGGCGTCGTCGTGGCGCTTCTTGTCATGGGCGACGAACCCCATCAGCTCGTCGGCGCCGAGCTCGGTGCCGGTGGGCAGGCCCTGCGCCCGCACCGCCGCCTCGATGCGCGCGGCGGTCTCCGCGGAGCACCAGCCCGCTCGGGCGCACGCGCGGGCGACGATGCACAGGCCGGCGGCGACGCACGAGCCGTGCCCGAGCGAAAAGTCGCTCGCGGCCTCGATTGCGTGGCCGATCGTGTGACCGAGGTTGAGGGTCTGCCTGAGCCCGGACTCGCGCTCGTCGGCGTTCACGACGTCGCGCTTGATCTCGACGTTTCTCGCGACGACGCCGACCAGGCGCGCGTCGTCGAGGGTCCCGTCGGCGACCGGCTCGCGCGTGAGCTCCTCGAGCATGGCCGGGTCGGCGAGCACGGCGTGCTTGACGACCTCGCCGACGGAGTCGCTGAGCTGCTCGCGCGGGACCGTGCGCAGGCAGCGGACGTCCGCCACGACGGCGGCGGGCTGCCAGAAGGCCCCGACGAGGTTCTTGCCCGCGGCCAGGTCGACGGCGGTCTTGCCGCCGACGGAGGAGTCCACCATGGCGAGCAGCGACGTGGGCACCTGGACGACGGGGCAGCCGCGCAGGTAGAGCGCGGCGGCGAGGCCGCCCATGTCGCCGGTGACGCCGCCGCCGAGCGCCACCACGACGTCGTCGCGCGTGAGCTCGCGCTCGGCGAGGCCCTCGAGCAGGGTCCCGAGCGTCTCAAGCGTCTTATGCTCCTCGCCCGCGGGAAAGACCAGGCGATCGGCCACGTGATAGCCGGCCGAGGCGAGCGACGCCTCGACGCCCTCCGCATAGAGGGGCCCGACGTTGGTCTCGGTGATGACGCAGCAGCGCCCGCCGCCCGCGGCCGCGCGCGCCACGGCGCCCACCCGCCCGAGGATGCCGGCGCCCACGTGCACGTCGTAGGCGCCCGAGGCGGCGCTCACGCGCACGACGCGCGTCGCGACCTCACGGTCCTTCTCGCTCATCTGGCCTCGACCTCCCTCTTGATGCGGTCCCCCTCGGCGAGCAGGGCCTCGAGCCGGTCGGCGTCGGCGGCGTCGATCGCGTCCTTGTAGGCCTGGAGGCTCTCGATGACGCAGCCGAGCTCGGCGCTCAGGTTGTCGGCGTTGTCCAGGAAGAGCTCGGTCCACATGGGGGCGTTCAGCCGCGCCACGCGGGTGAGGTCCTTGTAGGACCCGGCCGAGAAGCCCTTGTGGCTGCGGGCCGTGGGGCTCTTGACGTAGGCGTTGGAGACCACGTGCGCGAGCTGGGAGGTGTAGGCGATGACGCGGTCGTGCTCGGCGGCCGTGGCGAGCGTGAAGCTGCCAAAGCCGCAGGGGGCGAGCAGCTCCTTGAGGCGCTCGAGGACGCTCGCGCGCGCGAGGTCGTCCATCTTGGGCGGCACCACGACCATCGGGGCGCCCTTGAACATCGTGGCGCGCGCGTGGGCGAAGCCCGAGAACTGCGTGCCCGCCATCGGGTGGCAGCCCACGAAGGTGAAGGGAAGGCCCGCGCAGAGCGCCTCGCAGCGCTCGCAGATGACGCGCTTGACGCCCACGGTGTCGATGACGATGGCGCCGGGGGATACGAGCGGCGCGTAGCGCTCGAGCCACTCGATCGTGGAGGCGGGGTATCCGGCGAGGACGATGAGCTCGCAGGTGGGGATCGTGGACTCGTCGAGCTCGCCGGTGACGGTCTCGATCATGGCGAGCTCGAGCGTCGAGCGCGTGCGGTTCCAAGCGAAGACCTCGGCGCCCGCCGCGGCGAAAGCCTTCGCGAACGAGCCGCCCATGAGGCCGAGGCTCACGACGCCGCAGCGTCCGGGGACGAAGGTCGACTCGGGGGCCGCGTCCTTCTCGTCTGCCATCTACGCCTCCTCGATCGGTGCCGTGACGGCGTCGCGGATGAGGGCGATGCGGCGCATGGCGTCGCCGAACTGCTCGGGCGTGAGGGCCTGGGCGCCGTCGGACCAGGCCTGCGACGGGCAGTCGTGGACCTCGATCTCGAGCGCGTCCGTGCCGGCGGCGGTGGCGGCGTAGGCGGCTGCGCGCACGTAGCGGGTGTAGCCGGTGGAGTGGCTCGGGTCGGCGACGACCGGCAGGTGCGTGAGGTGGCGCAGGACCGGCAGCGCGTTCACGTCGAAGGTGTTTCTCGTGCGGGTCTCGAAGGTGCGGATCCCGCGCTCGCACAGCATCACGTTGGCGTTGCCCTCGCTCATCACGTACTCGGCGCTCATGACGAGCTCGTCGATGGTCTGGGACATGCCGCGCTTGAGCAGCACCGGGGTCTGCGTGCGGCCGAGCTCGCGCAGCAGCGGGAAGTTCTGCGCGTTTCTCGCGCCGACCTGCATTACGTCGACGCCGCGGCTCACGAACAGCTCCACGTCGCGCGGGTCCATGACCTCGGTCACGACCGGCATGTCGAGCTCGCCGCCGGCCTCCATGAGCAGGTCGAGGCCCTTCTCGCCCATGCCCTGGTATGAGTAGGGGGAGGTGCGGGGCTTGAAGGCGCCGCCGCGCAGCATCGTGGCGCCGGCGGCCTTGACCGCGCGGGCGATCCCGATGAGGTTCTCGCCCTCCACCGAGCAGGGCCCGGCGATGACCTGGAAGTTGCCCCCGCCCACGAGGACGCCGTGACCGCAGTCGACGACCGTGTCCTCGGGGTGGAACTTGCGGTTGGCGAGCTTGAAGGGCTCGGAGACGCGCTGGACGCGCTCGACGAGGTCCATGCTCTCGAGGATGAAGGGGTCGATCCGCGTGGTGTCGCCGATGATGCCGACGAGCGTCTTGTTGTCTCCCTGGGAGACGTTGGTCCTGAAGCCCCGGTCCTCGATCCACTTGACGAAGTGGTCGAGCTGCTCGGTGGTGGCTGAGCTCTTGACTACCGCTATCATGCTGGCCTCCCGTGAGGTCCGTCGGTGCGAAAAAGGTCGCGTGATGATACCACGGGCGTGTGACCGGACGGTTACGCCCGCTCATGAATAAGGCCCGGCCGCCATGGGGCGGGCCGGGCCGGACGTGCGATGGTGCGCCCAGGGGGATTCGAACCCACGACCTTCTGCTCCGGAGGCAGACGCTCTCATCCACTGAGCTATGGGCGCGCGCACGGGACAGTATAGCAAAACGCGCGCGACGGCTGCGGCGGGCCCGCAGGGCGCTTCTCTCTTTTTCGTAAGGTTTGAATACGGGTCGCGCCCCCGTGGCACAATGACCAACGTATGACTCACCGCCGGGAGGGGAGCGATGACGCAAGACGAGAAGGACGCGGGGACGCGCGGGCTCACGGACGCGGAGGTCGCCGAGCGCGTCGCCGCGGGCCTCACCAACGCCAACACCGACGTCAAGACCAAGTCCGTGGGCCAGATCCTGGCCGAGCACGCCCTCACCCTCTTCAACGGCGTGAACCTCGCGCTCGCGCTCCTGGTGCTGCTCACGGGCCAGTACCGCAACATGCTCTTCATGTGCGTGGTGGGCGCCAACCTCGTGATCGGCGTGACGCAGGAGATCCGCGCCAAGCGCATGGTGGACAAGCTCACGATCCTCACGCAGAAGGAGGTCACGGTCATCCGCGCCTCGGGGGAGCGCACGCTTCCGCCCTCCGAGCTCGTCGTCGACGACCTCATGCGGCTCGCCCACGGAGACCAGGTCCCCGCCGACGCCGTCATCGTCTCCGGCAACGTCTCCATGAACGAGAGCCTGCTCACCGGCGAGGCGAAGCCCGTCTCCAAGGGCCCGGGCGACGAGCTGCTCTCGGGGAGCTTCGTCGACGCGGGCAGCCTCGTCGCGCGCGTGAGGTGCGTGGGCGCGGAGGGCTACGCGGCGCGCATCAACGCCGAGGCCAAGTACGTCAAGGCCGTCCGCTCCGAGATCCAGACCACCCTCAAGGCGATCATCCGCCTGGGCACGGTCGTCCTCGTGCCGCTCGGGCTGGGGCTGTTCCTGCGAAGCCTCCTCATGGACGGAGGCACGCTCGACGACGCGATCCTCACCTCCGTCGCCGCGGTCATCGGCATGATCCCACAGGGCCTCGTCCTGCTCACCTCGTCAGTGCTCGCGATCGCGACCTTCCGTCTGGGCAGACGCATGGTGCTCGTGCAGCAGGCCTACTGCGTCGAGACGCTCGCGCGCGTGGACACGCTGTGCCTCGACAAGACCGGCACCATCACCTCCGGCGAGATGGAGGTCTCCTCCGTCGCCGCCGCGCCCGGTTTCTCGCCGGGCGACGTCGAGGCCGCCATGGCCGCCATCGCGGCCGCCAACGCGCAGGACGCCAACGAGACCGCGCTCGCGCTGCTGCGCCACGCCCGCGACGTCGGTGTGACGCCCGGGGAGACGGCCCGCGCGGTGCCCTTCGACTCGGCCCGCAAGTACTCCGGCTGCGTCACCGCGGACGGGCGGGCCCTCGTGATGGGCGCGGCCGCCTTCGTCCTGGGCCGCGATCGCGCCCGGGAGGCCGACGCCCTCGCCGTCGCCTTCGACGCCACGGAGCGCGTGCTGGTGGTGGGCCAGGCCGCGGGGTTTGACGAGGAGAACGCCCTTCTCGGCGACGTCCGCCTGATCGGGTGCGTGGCCATCCGAGACGAGATCCGCGCGACCGCCCCCGACACCATGCGCTTCTTCCTCGAGCAGGGCGTCGAGCTGCGCGTCATCTCCGGCGACGACCCCCGCACCGTGTCGGCCATCGCCGCGCGTGCCGGCGTCCCGCTCGCCGAGCGCTACGTCGACGCCGCGACCCTCGACACGCCCGAGAAGCTCGACGCCGCCGTCGACGAGGCGCGCGTCTTCGGGCGCGTCACGCCGCAGCAGAAGCGCGAGCTCGTCCGCGCCCTGCATCGTCGCGGCCGCACGGTGGCCATGACCGGCGACGGCGTGAACGACGTGCTCGCCCTGCGCGAGGCCGACTGCTCGGTCGCGATGGCGTCGGGGTCGGCCGCGGCGCGCAACGTCTCGGAGATCGTGCTCGCGGACAACGACTTCTCCCACATGCCCGAGGTCGTGGCCGAGGGCCGGCGCTCCATCAACAACCTCCAGCGCTCCGCCTCGCTCTTCCTCGTCAAGACCGTCTTCACGGCGGTGCTCGCGCTCGTGTGCATCGTCATGCCGCCGTACCCCTTCATCCCGATCCAGATGTCGCTGCTCTCCACGGCGATCATCGGGATCCCGTCGTTTGTGCTCGCGCTCGAGCCCAACCACGACCTCGTCCGCGGGAGCTTCCTCGCCAACGTGCTCGCCCGGTCGCTGCCCGCCTCCGCCGCGATCGTCGCGGCGCTTCTCGCGGAGCTGATCGTCGGCCGGGCGCTCGGCCACTCCTTCGACGAGATCTCCACGGTCTGCACCGCGCTCGTCGCCTTCGTGGGCATCGCGCTCATCTGGAGGATCTCGCAGCCCCTGACGCCCCTTCGAGCCGCGCTGCTCGTCGTCGTCATCGGCATTGTTGCGCTTGGGTGTACGGTCTTTGGTTCTTTCTTCGAGATCGTGTCCTTTGACGCTAGCATGGGTGTCGTGATCGTCGCGGCGGGCCTTCTCGCGGTCGCGGCGTTCAACCTGCTCTATCGGCGCTCGCTCGCCACCTATGAGAACAGCGAGCGCTTCTCCCGTCTCGTGCGACTAGTGGAGGGAAAGCATGACCGTGACCGCTGACTTCCGGAGCGCCGTCGCCCACGCGCGCCGCCCCGTCACCCTCGAGGCAAACGGCGTGAGCCGCCTCGCGACCGTCGTCTCCGGCATCCCCGGCGCCGAGCGCCTGCCCCGCGCCCTCGTGACGCTGCTCGAGAACGTCGTGCGCCGCGCGGCGACCGACGACGACGCCGTGCGCATGGCGTCCGCCGTCGTCGAGGCGGGCCTCGCGGGCCGCGCGGGCGACGAGATCGAGTTCATGCCCGCGCGCGTGCTCTTCCAGGACTTCACGGGCGTTCCCGTGTTCGTCGACTTCGCCGCGATGCGCGACGCGATGGTCGAGCGCGGCGGCGACCCCATGCTCGTGAACCCCCAGATCCCCTGCACCCTCGTCGTCGACCACTCGGTCATCGCCGACGAGGCGGAGACCCCCTGCGCGGTCGAGAAGAACCAGCAGATCGAGGCCGCGCGCAACCGCGAGCGCTTCGCCTTCCTCAAGTGGGCGAGCCGCTCCTTCCAAAACGTCGAGATCGTGCCTCCCGGCGGCGGCATCTGCCACCAGCTCAACATCGAGCGCTTCTGCGACGTCGTGACCACCGACGCGCTCTGTGCGGAAGGCGCCCATGCCTGCTTCGACACGCTCGTCGGGACCGACTCGCACACCACGACGGCCAACGGCGTGGGCGTGCTCGGCTGGGGCGTGGGCGGCATCGAGGCCGAGGCCGCCGCGCTCGGTCAGCCCATCTCGATGCTCGTGCCCCCCGTCGTCGAGCTGCGCCTCTCCGGCGCGCTCCGCGCGGGCGTCTCGGGCATGGACCTCGCCCTGACCGTGGCGCAGCTCCTGCGCCGCGAGGGCGTCGTCGGGACCATCGTCGAGGTGACGGGTGCGGGCGTCGCGGGCCTCAGCGCCACGCAGCGCGCCTGCGTCGCCAACATGACGCCCGAGTACGGCGCGACGGCGACCCTCTTCCCCGTTGACGACGAGACGCTCGGCTACCTCGCGCTCGCGGGCCGCGACGGCGGCGAGCTCGCCTTCGCCCGCGCCTACCTCGAGGCCCAGGGCGTCTTTGGCGCGACCGAGGGCCGCGCCTACGCGCGCACGCTCGAGCTCGACCTCGGCTCCGTCGAGCCCTCGCTCGCCGGCCCCTCGCGGCCGCACGACCGCGTGCCCGTCTCCGGCCTCAAGGAGCGGTTCGAGTCCAGCGCCCGCGAGGCCGGGCGCAACCTCGCGCAGGCCGTCGAGGTCGAGGGTGTCGGCGCGCTGCGCCACGGCGCCATAGCCATCGCCGCGATCACGAGCTGCACCACCGCCACGGACCCCGCCATGATGGTCGCCGCCGGCCTCGTCGCCCGCCACGCGGTCGAGCGCGGACTCGCTCCGCGCCCCTGGGTCAAGAAGGTCCTCGCCCCGGGCAGCCACGCCACTCAGCTTCTGCTCGAGCGCTGCGGCCTCGCCGAGCCGCTCCGCCAGCTCGGCTTCTTCACGTGCGGCTTCGGCTGCATGAGCTGCATCGGCAACTCCGGCGAGATCAAGTCCTGCCTCAAGCCGCACGCCAGCGAGCTCGAGCTGACGAGCGTCCTCTCCGGAAACCGCAACTTCGAGGGGCGCATCTCGCCCGACGTCAGCCAGAACTACCTCTGCCAGCCCGCGCTCGTCGTCGCGTACTCGCTCGTCGGCACCATGGACGTCGACCTCACGACCGAGCCCGTCGGCCTGGCCGCCGACGGCACGCCCGTCATGCTCGCCGACATCATGCCCGACGACGCCGAGATCGAGGCGCTTCTCGCCGCCCACTGCGACGCGAGCCTGTTTACCGAGGGCTCCGAGGGCCTGCTCGAGGGCTCCAAGACCTGGCAGGCCATCGAGTCCTCGAGCTCCTCGACCTTTGCCTGGGACCCTGACTCCACCTACGTGCGCCGCGCGCCCTACTTCGAGATCGCCCGCCCGAGCGCGACCTTTGGCGTCTCCGGCGCCCGTGCGCTCGCCCTGCTCGGCGACTTCGTGACGACCGACCACATCTCTCCGGCAGGCTCGATCGCCGCAAGCTCCCCGGCGGCGCGCTACCTCGAGGAGCGCGGCGTGGCCCGCGAAGACTTCAACACCTACGGCGCGCGCCGCGGCAACCACGAGGTCATGGCGCGCGGCACCTTCGCCAACGTGAAGCTGAGAAACGCGCTCGCCGGCGGCCGCGTCGGCGGGTGGACCAAGAACCTCCTGACCGGCGAGGTCGAGCCCATCTTCGACGCCGCCGAGGCCTATCGCGCTGCGGGCGTGCCGCTCGTGGTTGTGGCCGGCAAGCTCTACGGCTCGGGCTCCAGCCGCGACTGGGCGGGCAAGGGCCCGCTGCTGCTGGGGGTCCGCGCGGTCATCGCCGAGAGCTTCGAGCGCATCCACCGCTCGAACCTCGTTCAGATGGGCGTGCTGCCGCTGCAGTTCGCGGAGGGCGAGAGCGCCGAGACCCTCGGCCTCACGGGCGAGGAGACCTTCGACGTCGAGCCCATCGACCTCTCGGGCGGGCTTCCTACCCCCCGCCGGGCCCGCGTCACCGCCACGCGCGCCGACGGCACCGAGGTCCGCTTCACGTGCGTCGTCCGCGTCGACACCCCGATGGAGGGGAGCTTCCTCGCGCAGGGGGGCATCCTCCCGTACGTCCTCGAGAGCCTCGTCGGGCGCTCGGGCGAGGGTCGCGCATGATCTGCCCCTCCTGCGGTCGCCGCGTGCCCGACGAAGCCATCACCTGCCCCTCGTGCCACGCCTCGCTCGACGTGACGCGCAAGCTCTCCCTCACGGGGGCGACCTGGTGCCCCGCCTGCGGGGCGCTCGTCGCGCCCGGGGTGAGCGAGTGCCCCAAGTGCGGGACCACGGTCCGCGAGCAGCGCCCCGAGCGCAGGCGTCGCGAGATCGACCTCCCGGACATCGGCAACACCGGCATGATGGACGCGCTCGGGGCGCCGGGGGAGACCGGGGCCATGACCCGCATCGAGAGCGCCATTCCCCCCGAGGACGACGCCGCGCTCGGGACGAGGAGGGTCGACCGGCTCCCGCGCACCCGGGCCATCGTCCTCGCCGCCCTTCTCGCCGTGGTCGTCGTGGGCGGCGCGGCCCTCCTGATCACGCACCCCTGGAACCCGGAGGCCACGCGCATCTCGGCGACGACGCCGGCCGACACCTCCATGCAGGGCTTCCCCGGCTTTCTCGAGAGCCTGACGGGACAGGACAGCGCGGGCGGCGGCGAGGTCACCTCTGCCGCCGAGCTGCTCTCCCAGGAGCACGAGCGGCTCGGCGAGCTCGCCGAGAGCGTGGGGGAGAGCGAGGAGCTCCTCAAGTCCGACGGCGTCTCCGCGGAGTCGACCGACGAGCAGCGCGCCGAGTGGCTCGACGAGGCCGAGGAGGTCTCGATCGAGGTCTCGAACCTCATCTCCGAGGTGAGCTCGCTTGATGACGGCACCAACACGGAGGCGGTCGACTCCCTCGTGACCCTCGGGAGCTGGCTGAGAAACCGCTGCGACATCCTGACGTCGGCGTGGGAGCTCGCGGCCGCCTCTGACGACATCGAGTCCGACGCCGCCACGATCGTCTCCGAGCTGAGCTCGTCGCGCGACTACGCCCGTCGTTTCGAGCAGCAATACGACCTCTGGACGCCCGAGGGGTCACAACCTCAGGATTAGGGCCTCCTTCTCTGCCGAATATGTGAAACGGAACGCTTCCTGCTAAAATCATTGAGTTGTAGGAAGCCGACCTTTGCGTCGGAACGTTAGTTTGGAGGGCACATGGGCTTCATCGCGGACCCGCTCTACACCCCGTCCTATCAGGTCGTGGGCGACGAGGTCGCCGTGTTCGACACCGCCAAGGGGACCATCAGGGTCCAACTTGACGGCGCGGGAGCCCCCGTGCACGTGGCCAACTTCTGCGAGCTGGCCTCCTCCGGCTTCTATGACGGGCTGAAGTTTCACCGCTACGTCCCGGGTTTCGTGATCCAGGGCGGCTGCCCCAACACGCGCGACATGACCCCCGCCGAGGTCGCCGCCGGCCGCGTGGGGCCCACCGGCCGCCCGGGCACGGGAGGCCCCGGCTACCGGATCCGTCAGGAGTTCACCACCAACCCCAACAACGCTCACGTTGATCGCGCGCTCGCGATGGCGCGCTTTGCCGACCCCGACTCCGCCGGGTCGCAGTTCTACTTCTGCCTCGGCCCGCAGCACGGTCTCGACTCCGGCTACACGGTCTTTGGCACCACCCTCGAGGGCGCCGACGTCATCGGCGAGCTCCGTGCGGGGGACGTCATCAACTCGGTCAGGATAGAGCACTCCGGCAACTAGCCGCACATCCGCGGACTCTTGGAGGAGCACAGTGAACCAGCAGGCTTTTGACGCGGGCAAGCTCGCATACCAGAACTCCGATTGGCTCGGCGCCGTCACGCAGCTCTCCGACGCCCTCGCCCCCGGCGAGGTCTCGGGCGAGGTCGACCACCTGCGCGGCAACGCATACATGAAGCTCGGCCAGTTCGACGCCGCCGCCCGTGCCTACGAGGGCGCGCTCGCCGACGCCGCCTACGGAAAGCGCGGAGCCCTGCAGTGCAACCGCGGCCGCGCCCTGCTCGCCGCCGGCAAGCCCCAGGACGCCGCCCAGGCGCTCTCCGACGCCGCCGGCGACCCCGACTACTCCACCCCCTACAAGGCCTACATGGCGCTCGGCTCAGCCTACGAGCAGCTCGGCGACATCAGGCGCGCCGGCATGGCGTATCGCAGCGCCGCCATCGACGAGTCCAACCCGGCCCCGTCGGTCGCCCTCTCGAACCTCGGGAGCTGCTTCATGAGGCTCGGCCGCGCCGTCGACGCCGTCGAGGCCTACCGCACGGCCCTCGACTTCACGACCCCGCTCGAGAGCCAGAACAGGATCTGGTGCGACCTGGGCCTCGCCTACGTCGCCGCCAACCGCATGGGCGAGGCCGTCGACGCCTTCGCGCACGCCACCGCGGACGGGACCTACGTCCTTTCCCCCGAGGCCCAGGCCTCCTACGACGCCGCCCGCAAGGCCATGGCGACCCTCGCCGAGCGTCGCCCCTCCGAGACCGACGCGCTGCTCGCCGCGGCCGGCTACGGCGGCTACGACCCGCTCGACCCCACCGGCGAGTCCGGCGAGCTCATGCCCTCGCCCGAGGACACGGGCTTTTTCTCCGTCACCGAGGCCGACCTCATGGAGGCGGACAAGCAGGAGCGCAAGGTGCGCCGCAAGCACCGCCACACCGGCCTCAAGGTCTTCATCGCCATCCTCGTGGTGCTCATCCTCGTCGTCGGCGCCGGCGTCTTCGCCTACGTCCGCGGCTACGGCTGGCCCACGCAGGAGACCGTCGCCGAGCGCCTCTTCGACGCCAAGGGCGACGGCGTCGACCTCTCCGAGTACCTCGTCGAGGGCACCTCTGACGCCGTCATCCAGGAGATCTCCGACGTCCTGCCGACCGACGCCACCATCCAGGTCAACGCCTGCGACCGCTCGATGAGCGAGTCCACCGTCTACCTCACCGCCAAGCTCTCCGCCGGCGGGGAGGTGGACTACACCATCACCATGCGTCGTGACGGCATCGGCTGGAAGGTCGTTGACGTCACGCCCGAGTACCGCTCGCAGGACCTGGCCGATACCACCACTCAGAACTAGGGTGTCCCATGTCACTTTTTGACTCACTGTTCGGGGAGTATGGCGGCGACCTCGCCATCGACCTCGGCACCGCCAACACGCTCGTCGCCGTGCGCGGTCAGGGCATCGTCATCAACGAGCCCTCCGTCGTCGCCATCGACAAGAGCGAGAGCCGCGTCCTGGCCGTAGGCGCCGACGCCAAGCGCATGATCGGCCGCACGCCCGGCTCGATCATCGCCGAGCGCCCGCTCAAGGACGGCGTCATCGCCGACTTCGACGTGACCGAGGTGATGCTGCGCTACTTCATCGAGAAGGCTCGCGGCAACCACTACCCCTGGTCCCCGCGCCCGCGCGTCGTCGTGTGCGTCCCCTCGGGCGTTACCTCCGTCGAGAAGCGCGCGGTCTTCGAGGCCACGATCTCGGCCGGCGCCCGCCAGGCCTACCTCATCGAGGAGCCGATGGCCGCGGCCATCGGCGCCGACCTGCCCATCGAGGACCCGACGGGCTCGATGGTCGTCGACATCGGCGGCGGCACCACCGAGGTCGCCGTCATCTCGATGGGCGGCATCGTCGTCTCCCAGTCCATCAGGACCGCCGGCGACGAGTTCGACCAGACCATCCTCCAGCACGTCCGTGACGCCTACAACCTCTCCATCGGCGAGAGGACGGCCGAGGACATCAAGATCAAGGTCGGCTCCGCGGCGCCGCTCGCCGAGGAGCTCGACGTCGAGGTCAACGGCCGCGACGTCATGAGCGGCCTGCCCAAGTCCGTGCGCATCGAGAGCGAGGAGATCCGCCGCGCCCTCGACCGCCCGCTCGACGAGGTGACCAAGGCCGTCAAGGACGCGCTCGACGTGACGCCCCCCGACCTCGCCTCCGACCTCATGTACTACGGCATCCTCCTCACCGGTGGCGGTGGCCTGCTCCGCGGCCTCGACCAGCGCCTGCGCGAGGAGACCGGCGTCCCGGTCAACGTGAGCCCCACCGCGCTGGAAAACGTCGTCAACGGCTGCGCCAAGGTCCTCGAGGCCAACGCGCTCTCCGGCGGCTTCGTCCAGACGGCGAACTAGCGAGCATGCCGCTCACCCCTTCGCGCCGACAGCCGAGGTCGGCACTCTCAACAAGCAGGCAGTCGAGCGGCGGCCGCGCCCTCGTCGCCTGCGTCATCATCTCGATCGCCCTGTTCACCGCGAGCAGCAGGATGGGCGACGAGGGCCCGCTCGGCGCCGTGCGCGGGGCCTTCCAGACGGTCACCTCGCCGGTCCGATACCTCGGGGCCACGGTCGCGGCGCCGTTTCGCGGCATCGGCAACGTCGTGACCAACCTCACCGCCGACCAGCAGACCCTCTCGGAGCTGCGCGCGGAAAACGACGAGCTGCGCGCCAGAAACGTCGAGCTCGAGGAGGCGGCGCAGACCGCCGAGCGCCTCCAGGGACTGCTCGACCTGCAGGACGCCAACGACCTCCAGTCCACGGCCGCCCGCATCATCTCGGGGGCCTCCGACTCGTGGAGCACCACGGTCACCATCGACAAGGGCACCTCGTCGGGGGTCACCGCGGGCATGCCCGTCACCGCGTCGAGCGGCGTGGTGGGGCAGGTTATCGACAGCGGCGCCACCACCTCCACCGTGCGCATGCTGACCGACGAGAACTCCTCCATATCGGCGATGATTCAGTCGAGCCGGGTCCAGGGCATGCTGACGGGATCTGTCACCGGCCAGCTCAACCTCACGCTCATCGGCACCGAGCAGGAGGTCAACGTCGGTGACGTCGTGGTCACGAGCGGGCTGGGCGGCGTGTTTCCCAAGGGCCTGCCGCTCGGCGAGGTCACGAGCGTCGAGAGCGCGCCGGGGGCGCTTTTCCTCGACATCGTCGTGGAGCCCTTCTCGCACGCCGAGAACTACGAGGAGGTGCTCGTCATCACCTCGCTCACCGAGGAGCAGCGCGCGACCGCCGAGGACATCGCCGCGGCCGACGCCCAGGACCAGCAGGGGCAAGACGACGGCTCCGCCGACGACGCGAGCGATACCGAAGAGACCGACCAGACCGACGGAACGAGCGAGTAGGGAGGGGAGAGCATGCAGGTCGCAGACAAGGGCAGGGACGTTCGCGGCACGGTCATTCTGGCCGCCGTCTGCCTCGTGCTCCAGCTTGCCGTCGCCCCAAACGTCGCCCTCGGCAACGGTCACGCCAACTTCGCCATGATCTTCTCCGCGTGCGTCGCGCTTCAGACGGGCGGCTCGCGCGGCGTCGTCGCGGGCTTTCTCGCCGGGCTGGTCTTTGACCTCTCCGCGACCTCTCCCGTCGGCCTCATGGCCTTCTGCCTCACGGTCTCGTCGTTTGTGCTCGGCATCGAGCAGCGCAACCGCATGGCCGGCGACCTCGCCTCATCCATGGCCCACTTCTGCGCCTCGGCGCTTGCCGTCTCGCTCGTCTACCACCTCGCCATGCTGCTCGTGGGCCAGGGCGGGTCGCTGATCGACGTCATCGTCTTCCGCACCCTGCCCACCGCCTTCCTCACCATCGTCTTCTTCGTCCCCTTCGCCTACTACTACTCGCGCGTCCGCGCGACGGGGGCGGGGATCGGCGGCCCGGGCACGCTCACGCGCGGCAGCGGCCACGGCGGCACGCACTTCACCAGGCGCGGCCTCTAGGGTGGCGCCATGGACCTCTCCCTGATCATCGTCATCGTCTGCGCGCTGCTCGCCGTCGCGCTCATCGTGGTCTTCATCGTCTTCGGCCGCTCCGAGGGCGCCTTCACGCTCGATATCGGCGGAGCCTCGCCGCGCGCCTCGGGCGGCTCCGACTCCTCGTCCGAGAAGACCCTCTCCTCGCGCCTCATCGGCTTCGCCGCCGCGGTGGGGGGCATCTTCTCGCTTCTGGTCGCGCGCCTCTGGACGATGCAGCTCGTCTCGAGCGAGGAGTACGCCGAGCAGGCCGAGTCAAACCGCACGAGCACGATCTACACCCAGGCCCCGCGCGGGCGCATCCTCGACCGCAACGGCGACGAGATCGTGACCAACCGCAGCAGCCTCACCGTCACCGCCCAGGCCGACGTCCTTGACGACGAGGTCGAGGTCACGCTGCTCGCCAACCTCATCGGCATGCCCCCTCAGGCCGTCCGCAGGAAGCTCCAGGACACCACGCAGGGCTACCAGAGCCTGAGGACCGTCTCGGTCGACGTCTCGCGCCGCGTCGTGGCCTACATCGGGGAGCACCCCGAGGTGTTCCCGGGCGTCTCCGTCGAGACCCGCGCCCAGCGCTCCTACCCGCACGGCTCGCTCGCGGCCCACGTGGTCGGCTACACCGGCACCGTGACCCAGGAGCAGCTCGAGGAGAGCGAGAACGCCGAGGACGGGCAGATCACCTACCGCTCCGGCGACATCGTCGGTCAGACGGGCGTGGAGAAGCGCTATGAGAGCGTGCTGCAGGGCGTGCGCGGCGAGCAGGTCGTCTACGTCGACGCCCACGGCAACGTGACCGGCCAGCAGTCCTCCGGCTTCGAGCCCCAGAGCGGCTCGGACCTCGAGCTCACGCTCGACATCAAGGTCCAGCGCGCCGCCGAGGAGTCGCTCGTGAAGGTCATCCAGCAGCAGCGCGACCTCGGCAAGGTGGCCGCCGGCGCCTCGGTGGTCGCGCTCGACTGCACCAACGGCGAGGTCATCGCCATGGCGAGCTACCCCACGTTCACGCCGAGCTCGTTCGTCGGCGGCATCTCCACGGCCGACTGGGACGCCCTCCAGGCCGAGGACGCCAACTTCCCCATGCTCAATCGCGCCATCTCGGGACAGTACCCCTCAGGCTCGATCATCAAGCCGCTCACCACGATGGCGGCGCTCGACTACGGCATCGCCACCGCCTCCGACTCCTGGTACTGCAGCGGCTGGTGGAGCTGGTCGGGGGACCAGAACGACCGTAACGGCATGGGCTGCTGGAGCACGCACTACGACGTGGACCTCGTGAGCGGCATCACCTATTCCTGCGACGTCGTGTTCTACGAGATCGGAAAGGGGTTCTACAACCAGAACTCCGAGGGCATGCAGGAGACCTTCCGCCGCTACGGGCTCGGCTCCGCCACCGGGATCGACCTTCCCGGCGAGGAGGTGGGACGCGTCCCCGACGCCGCCTGGAAGCGCGAGTACTACAAGAGCATGGGCTATTCCGAGGAGGACGCCGTCTGGCAGGGCGGCGAGAACTGCAACCTCGCCATCGGCCAGGGCGACCTGCTCGTGACCTGCATCCAGATGGCCTGCGCCTACTGCAGCCTCGCCAACAAGGGCCCCGTCTGGCGCCCACACGTGATGCGCGGTGTGCGCTCCCGCATGGGCGACGGCTACGTCTCCGAGTACCGCTGCGAGCAGATCCGCGACGTCGAGGAGGACGAGGCCTACCGCGACATTGTCGCACGGGGCATGTGGGGCGTCGTCTACGAGGAGGACCCCACCCAGACGCAGCACTGGACCAACCTCGACGTCACCGTCCGCGGAAAGACCGGAACCGGCGAGCAGATCAGCCTGGACCGCGCCATCGGCTGGTTCGGCGCGTACGGGCCGGCAGGGGAGGGTGAGACCCCGCGCTACGTCGTCGTTGCGAACATGGACGGCGTCGTCTCCGGCGGCTCCTCGTCGCTGCTCGTGGTCCGCGACGTCTTTGGAGCCATCTACGACCAGCCCGACACCGCAACGGGCGTCTCGACATCCGTCGACTAGGGAGGAGCAGGCTTGGCACGTGAGATGACCGGCCCCGGCACCGCCCAGGGGCCACTCGCAGGCATCGCGCAGCGCGTCACCGGGACATCCTCCGGGGGCTCGCACGTCGGAAAGAAGGGTCCGCTCGAGGGCGTCTACCTCACGCAGCTCATCCCGACCCTGCTCATCCTCATCCTGAGCGTCATCACGATGTGGTCCTGCGCCCTCGCGCTCGACGCGGTCAGCTTCACGAGCCACCTCGCCGGCATCGTGATCGGCATCGCCGCGGGCGTCGTGGTGTGGCGCTACGACTATCGCAACCTCGCGAACCTCACCACGGCGCTGTTCGTGCTGGCCTGCGTCCTTCTCGCCCTGCCGCTCATCCCGGGCATCGGCGTCGAGGGCGGCCTGGGAGGACTTGGCTGGGCGCGCATCGGGCCGTTCCGCTTCCAGCCCTCCGAGCCCGCCAAGCTCGTCGTGATCGCGCTCATGGCGTCGGCCTGCGGCCAGTACAACGGCAAGATCGAGACCTTCAGGGACTATGCCCGCCTGTGCGCGACGCTGCTCGTGCCGCTGCTCATCATCCTGGTCACCGACCTCGGCACCGGCCTCATGATCTTTTTCACCGGGGCCACGATCATCATCTGCAGCGGCGCGCCCCGCTCCTGGATCTTGGCGACCATAGCCTTGATCGTGGGCGTCGCGGCCCTCGTGATCATCACCTCGCAGATCGAGGGGCTCCCGCACATCCTCCAGGAGTACCAGCTCAACCGACTCACGGTCTTTCTCGACCCCGAGGGCACGGCCTCCGAGGACGGCTACAACCTCCAGCAGGCCATGATCGCCATCGGCTCGGGCGGCCTGCTCGGCAAGGGCTTCGGGAACGCCTCCCAGGCGCTCTCGGGGTTTCTGCCCGCCGCCCAGACCGACTTCATCTTTGCCACCTTTGCCGAGCAGTTTGGCTTTCTCGGGTCCGTCGTCCTGCTCGCGCTGTTTGCGTGGATGATCATCGCCACGATCCTGCTCGCGATGAAGGTCGAGTCGACCTTCTCGAAGCTCGTGCTGGTGGGATGCGCTGCCCTCTGGACCTTCCAGGTGCTCGAGAGCGTGGGCATGTGCATCGGCATCATGCCCATCACCGGCATCCCGCTCCCGTTCATGACCTACGGCTCCTCCTCGATGGTCACCCAGCTCGCGGCCGTCGGCGTGGTACAGTCCGTGTGGCATCATCGTCAGAAGGTCGCTTAGCGCGGCGCTCGCCGCGAGGAGGAGGCCGCCATGGCTTCGAGAAACGTATCCGCCGGGCGCATCCTCGAGGTGCTCGCCTCGGGAAGAAGCGCCCTGCGCGGCAGGGACGAGCGGGTCGTCGTCCGCGTCCACGTTGACCCGGACTGCCCGCGCGAGGTCGCCCTCGCCGTCAAGGGCGCGCTCGTCCCCGAGCGCCCCGGCGTCGTCGTCGAGGTGCTCGGGCTCCGCCAGCAGGCGCCCGCCGGGGAGCTCCCCGACGTCGCCGTCGTGCTCGTGGGTCCCGCGAGCTGCGCCGCGCTGGTCGAGTCCTACGCCCGCGCGGGAGTCTCCGTCTGCCTGGTCGTCGAGGGGGCCCTCGACGCGCCCCGGCTCGATCTGCCGGAGCAGGCCGAGCGGCTCGTCGGCGTCGTGGCCTGCGCCGACGCCGGGGACGTCCCGGACCGGCTCGCCGCCTGGCTCGCCTCGTCCAGCGACAAGACGCTCGCCCTCGCGGCGGGCCTGCCCTTCTGCCGCGCGGCCGTCGCCCAGGCGCTCATCTCCCGCTGCGCGACCGAGAACGCCGTCGTCGGCGCCGTGAGCCTCATCCCCGGTTCCGACTTTCCAATCATGACCGCCAACCAGGCGAAGCTAGCCCTCGACCTCGCCGCCGCCTACGGGCGCGATCTCGACCCCGCCCGCGCGCTCGAGCTCTGCGGCGTCGTGGCGGGCGGGCTCGGCTGGCGCGCGATCGCCCGCGCGGCGGCGGGCGCGGTCCCGGGCGTCGGCGCGCTGCTCAAGGCGGGCATTGGCTACGGGGGCACCATCGCCACCGGAAACGCGCTGCGCCTGCGCTTTGAGCTCGAGGACCGTCCCGCGCCCGACCGCGCGGCCTCGCCGGCGCCCGAGCGCCGCCCGGCAGCCGGCCTCGGCGCCCCGGCACCCGCCGACGACTACGTCACCATCGGCGGGGGGCGCGCATGAGGGCGAGACGCGAGAGCCTCTTCCACCTGCTCGAGCCGCTGCTCGCCCACGTGGAGCACCCCGCCCGCTACCTCGATCACGAGTGGGGCTCCGTCCAGGAGCAGGACGGTCCCTTCCACCTCTGCATGGTCTATGCCGACGTCTACGAGGTCGGCCAGCCCAACCTCGGCGTCGCCATCCTCTACAACCAGGTGAACGCCCAGAAGGGCATGAGCTGCGAGCGCTGCTACCTGCCGTGGAAGGACATGGCCGCCCTCATGCGCGAGAACGAAGTGCCGCTGCTCTCCCTCGAGTCGGCCTCGCCGCTCGCCTCCTTTGACGCCATCGGGTTCACGCTCGCCCACGAGCTGATCGCCACCAACGTCCTCGAGACCCTCGACCTCGCCGGCATCGCCCTCACCTCGGCCGAGCGCGACGAGGACGACCCCATCATCCTCGCAGGCGGCCCCTCGGCCTGGAACTGCGAGCCGCTCGCCCCGGTCTTCGACGCCGTCCTTCTCGGCGACGGTGAGGAGTCGATCGTCGAGGCCTGCGCCTGCATACGCGACGCCCGCGCCCGCGGGCTCACGCGCCTCGAGACCCTGCGACGGCTCGCGCGCGTCCCGGGCACCTACGTCCCCTCCCTCTACGACGTCGTGGTCGACGAGTCGACCACGCGCTGGGGTCGCGCCGTCCCGCGCGCGGGGGAGGACGTCCCCGAGGTCGTCCTCAAGCGCTGCGTGAACGACTTCGCGGCCACCCCGGCCGTGGCGCAGCGCATCGTCCCGTACATGGGCATCGTCCAGGACCGCCTCTCCGTCGAGGTCCTGCGCGGCTGCGCGCGGGGGTGCCGCTTCTGCCAGGCGGGCATGACCTACCGCCCCGTGCGCGAGCGCCCCGCCGACCAGGTCGTTCGCTGCAGCGTGGAGGGGCTTCTCGCCAGCGGTCACAACGAGATCTCGCTCACCTCGCTCTCCACGACCGACCACTCACAGTGCGCCCAGATCTTGAATCGCATGAACTCCGAGCTCGAGAGCAAGGGCATTCGCGTCTCCATACCCTCGCAGCGGCTCGACTCCTTTGGCGTCGAGATGGCGGCCGCCGTGGCGGGCGGCAAGCGCGGCGGCCTCACCTTTGCCCCCGAGGCCGGCAGCCAGCGGCTTCGCGACGTCATCAACAAGAACGTGACCGAGCAGGACCTCGAGGCCGCCGCGCGCAACGCCTTCGAGGCGGGGTGGCGCCGGATGAAGCTCTACTTCATGATGGGCCTTCCCACCGAGACCGACGAGGACGTCGTCGGCATCGCGCGCATGGCCGAGCACGTGCTCGAGATCGGCCGAGAGGTCGTGGGCCGCGGGCCAAAGAGCGGCGTCTCGGTCTCTATATCCGTCGCCGTGCTCGTGCCCAAGGCCTTCACCCCCTTCCAGTGGTGCGGCCAGCTCGACCCCGACGAGGTGCGCCGCCGCCAACAGCTCCTGCTCTCCGAGATCCGCGACCGCGCCATCCGCGTCTCCTACCACGATGCCAGCGTCTCGCTCGTCGAGGGGGCGCTCTCCAAGATGGGGCGCGCGGGCTTTTCGCTCGTGCGGCGCGCCTGGGAGCTCGGGTGCTCCTTCGACGCCTGGACGAGCGAGTTCAGGTTCGACCTCTGGGAGCGCGCCGCCGCCGAGTGCGGACTCGACCTCGCCGACGTCGCCTGCGAGCACTTCCCGCTCGCCGCGGCCCTGCCCTGGGACCACACCTCCCCGGGCGTCTCCAAGGGATATCTGCAGCGCGAGTGGCTCCGCGCGGCCGAGGGCGTCACGACCCCCGACTGCACGCGCGACACCTGCGCCGACTGCGGCGTCTGCCCGGCGCTTCGCGTCCACAACGTCATCCAGGGGGTGCGCTCATGAGCGGATCGCGGCCTCAGCCCACCGACGCCAGGCCCCAGGACCTGCCCGTCAAGGCGGAGCTCCCGCGCCTGCGCGTGGAGTACGTCAAGGACAGCCGGCTCGCGTTTCTCGGCCATCTGGACCTCATCGCCACCGTCGAGCGCTGCATCCGGCGCGCGGGCCTGCCCTTCTCGGTGGGAAACGGCTTCGCCCGCCGCGTGCGCATTCAGTTCACGAGCGCCCTTCCCGTGGGCGCGAGCTCCGCGTGCGAGTACTTTGACCTGCGTCTCACCGAGCGCGTGGACCCCAACGAGGCGCTCTGCGCCCTGCGCGGCGCCACGCCTTCCGCCCTCAGGCCCGTCCGCGCCGCCTACGTCCCCGGCCGGCTCCCCGCGCTCGAGGCGTGGCTCGACCGCTCGAGCTGGGAGCTTCTCGTCCCGGGCGCGGGCCTTGACGCAACGCAGATCGCGCGGGGCGTCGAGGCGGTGCGCGAGCGAGGGGAGCTCACGTATATGAGAGGGGAGAAGGCCAAGCGCGTCGACGTGGCCTCCACGCTCGTGGGGTTCGAGGCCCGCGACGTCGAGGGCGGCGTCGAGGTCTGCCTCGAGGCGCGCCTCGCCGGCTGCGCGCTGCGCCCCCAGGTCCTTCTCGACGCCGCGACCGACGCCCTGGGCCTGCCCCGCGCGTCAGCGCTGCGCGTGCGTCGCGTGCGCCAGGCGCACGAGGAAAATGGGCGTCTTGTGGAACCTTTTGGACCCTTTTGCGAGAAGGACGGGACACCATTATCCTGAGCAAGGTCGCATCACCTCGGCGCGGCCTGCGATCCGTCTTTTCCCTTGCGGAATCCGCAGGTCACGGCAACTATCCTGTTGACGAGCCAAGGCGCTGCTAGTAATATAAGCAACTGTTGCATTCACGCCAGCAATGAAGGGTTTCGCACATGTACGCAATCGTAGCAACTGGTGGCAAGCAGTATAAGGTTGCCAAGGGCGACGTCATCGACGTCGAGAAGCTCGACGCGCAGCCTGGCGACAAGGTCCAGCTCCCCGTCCTTCTCCTCAACGACGGCGACAAGACCATCGTTGGCTCTGCCCCGCTTCAGGACAAGACCGTCACCGCCGAGGTTCTCGAGCAGTTCAGGGGCGAGAAGGTCCTCGTCTTCAAGCTCAAGAAGCGCAAGCGCTATCACCGCGCCAACGGCCACCGTCAGAGCCTGACGAAGATCAAGGTCGTCGAGCTTCCCGCGTAGTTCCCCTCTCTCGGCATACAGAAGGCAGGTACCACCATGGCACACAAGAAGGGCCTCGGCTCGTCCCGAAACGGTCGTGACTCCAACGCCCAGCGTCTCGGCACCAAGCGTTACGGCGGCCAGACCGTCAAGGCCGGCGAGATTCTCGTCCGCCAGCGCGGCACGCACATCCACCCCGGCGACAACGTCGGCATCGGCAAGGACGACACCCTCTTCGCCCTCACCGCCGGCACCGTCGAGTTCACCAAGGGCGTCAAGCACCGCGTTCACGTCCGCGAGGCGTAACCGCTCGGTCTCGTCCCACAACTCGCACGACTCGGGCCCCGGTTTCGACCGGGGCTCATTTTGTGTCTTGACGCCGCTGTTACGCACGCCCGCGCGAGGTTGGACGGGCCCGCGCGGTTGCCGTACCATGGAAGCCCGAGATAAAGGAGACACGCGTGGAGAACACGTTCACCGACCTTTCCCACATCAACGTCCGCGGCGGCGACGGCGGCGCGGGGTGCATGTCGTTTCGGCGCGAGGCCTTCGTCCCCAAGGGCGGGCCTGACGGCGGCGACGGCGGCCGGGGCGGCAGCGTCATCGTCGAGGCAGACCCCCAGCTTTCGTCGCTCATCGACTATCGCTACAAGCATCACTTCCGCGCGGAGCGCGGCACGCACGGCCAGGGCGCGCGGCGTCACGGCAAGGACGGCGCCGACCTCGTGCTGCGCGTGCCGGTGGGCACGGTCATCCGCGAGCTCGACCCCGAGACCCAGACGCCCGCCTATGACATCGCCGACCTCACCCAGCCCGGGGAGCGCGTCGTGGTGGCGCCGGGAGGGGCGGGCGGCCGCGGAAACATCCACTTCGTGACCTCGGTGCGCCGCGCGCCGGCGTTTGCCGAGAAGGGCGAGCCCGCCCGGGAGCACTGGATCGAGCTCGAGATGAAGCTCATGGCGGACGCCGCGCTCGTGGGCATGCCGTCTGTGGGCAAGAGCTCGATCATCGCCCGCATCAGCGCCGCACGGCCCAAGATCGCCGACTACCCCTTCACGACGCTCGTGCCCAACCTCGGCGTCGCCCGCGCCGCGAGCGGTCAGTCGTTCGTCGCCGCCGACGTCCCGGGGCTGATCGAGGGCGCGAGCGAGGGCAGGGGCCTCGGGCACCAGTTCCTGCGCCACATCGAGCGCACGGCCCTCATCCTGCACGTCGTCGACGTGACGGGAGGCTACGAGGGCCGCGACGCCGTCGAGGACTACCGGACCATCAACGCCGAGCTCGCCGCCTACGCATCCGAGCTCGCCGAGCGCCCGCAGATCGTCGTCGCCAACAAGTGCGACCTGCCCGACACCGCCGACGCCGTCGAGCGCCTGCGCGCGGCCGCCGAGGCCGATGGGCACGAGTTCTTCGCCGTCTCGGCGGCGACGGGCCTGGGGCTCGACGCGCTCGTCTCGACCTGCGCGGCCGAGGTCGCGCGCCTGCGCGCCGAGGCGGTCGAGGCAGGGCCCGCCCTCGACCTCACCGAGCGCTGGGAGCGCGAGCGCGAGCGCCGCGACCGCAAGATCTCCGTGAGGCGCGAGGAGCGCCACGCCTGGCGCGTCACCGGCGCCCAGGTCGAGCGCATGGTCATCCAGACCGACTGGGACAACGACGAGGCCGTGGCCTACCTCCAGCACCGCTTTGACCGCTGCGGCCTCGACGACGCGCTCGCCAAGGCCGGCGCCGTCAACGGGGACGAGGTCCGCATCCTCGAGCTCGCCTTCACCTTCGAGGGCACAGACGACGCCCCCGACTTCGATGAGGTCGACGAGGTCGAGAAGGACGGCGTCATCCTCGACGAGGGAGGGGAGTCCTGACATGACCCCGCCGAGGCTCCTCGTTGCCAAGATCGGCTCCTCGACCCTCGTCGACGGCGAGGGGGCCCTCGACCGCCGCTTCATCCGGAGCCTCTGCGACCAGGTGGCCCAGCTCGTCTCCGAGGGGACGCGGGTCATCGTGGTCTCCTCCGGCGCCGCGGCCGCCGGCCGCGACATACTCGGCTTCACCAAGCGCCCCTCCGACATCGCGACGCTGCAGGCCTGCGCCGCGGCCGGGCAGGCCCGCCTCACGCAGGCCTACGCCGACGTCCTCGCGGAGCGCGGCATCCCCTGCGCCCAGGTCCTGCTCACCCGCCGCGACGTCATGGACCGGGACGGCTTCCTGAACGCCCGCACCACGCTCGCGCGCCTGCTCGAGCTCGGCGCCGTGCCCGTGGTCAACGAGAACGACACCGTATCGACCGCCGAGTTCGCCTTCGGCGACAACGACATGCTCGGCGCCCTCGTGGCCGCCCTCGCCGGAGCCGACCTCTACGTGATCTGCTCGGACGTGGACGGGCTCTTCACCGCCAACCCCCAGGAGGACCCGGACGCGCGCCTCATCGAGCGCGTGAGCGAGGTCGACGCGCGCCTGTCCGCCATGGCGGGAGGCGCCGGCACCTCCTTCGGGACCGGGGGCATGTCCTCCAAGCTGCGCGCCGCCCGGGCGATGCTCGCCGCCGGCATCCCCACGGCCATCTGCAGGGGGCGGCGGGAGCGCGTCCTTCTCGACGTCGCGCACGGCGAGGCGGTGGGCACGCGCTTCGAGGCCCCGGCGGGCGCGGCGCACGAGGGAGGGCGCAAGCTCTGGATCGGCCTCGCCGAGGTCCCGCGCGGGACCATCGCGCTCGACGAGGGCGCCACGCGCGCCGTCCTCGAGCGAGGGGCCTCCGTCCTTCCCGTGGGCGTCATCTCGACCACGGGCACCTACGCCGCCGGCGACGTCGTGAACGTCAGGGCGTCGACGGGCGACGTCATCGGGCGCGGCATCGCGCGCTACTCCTCCGACGACATGGCCCGCGTCCGGGGGGTGCACCTCGACGTCGTGGCGCGCTTCCTCGGGCAGGACCGCGCCCAGCCCGCCGTGCACCGCGACGACCTTCTCGTCTTCTAGTCTTTGAGGAAAGGGGACACCATGGGTGAGGCACGAACGAAGGCATCGCTCGCCAAGGCCGCCGCGCCCGCGCTCGCCGCCGCCTCACGCGGGCAGCGGGAGCGGGCGCTTCTGCTCGCCGCCGAGTCCGTCCGGTCCCGGGCGGACCAGATCCTCGAGGCCAACGCGCGGGACCTCGCCCGAGCGCGCGAGGCGGGCATGAGCGCGCCGCTTCAGGACCGCCTCCTGCTCGACGACGCGCGCCTCTGCGCCATCGCGGGGTCGCTCGAGGACATCGCCCGCCAGGACGACCCGCTTGGTCGCGTCGTGGGCGGCTCGACGCTCGGAAACGGGCTTCGCATCGAGAAGGTCACCGTGCCGCTCGGCGTCGTCGCCATGGTCTACGAGGCGCGCCCCAACGTCACCGCCGACGCCTTCGGCCTGTGCGTGCGTTCCGGCAACGCCTGCGTGCTCAAGGGCGGCTCCGCCGCGCGCGAGTCGTGCCTGGCCATCGTCGGAGCGTGCCGCGAGGCGCTCAGGGAGGCGGGGCTTCCCGAGGACGCGCTCCAGTACGTGGACGACGACGCCGTCCACGCCCAGACCGCCGAGCTCCTCGAGGCGACCGGGCTGGTCGACGTGCTCATCCCCCGCGGCGGGGCGGCCCTGATTCGCGCCTGCGTCGAGGGAGCCAAGGTCCCGGTCATCGAGACGGGCACCGGCAACTGCCACGTCTACGTCCACGAGTCCGCCGACCTCGACCGGGCCCGCTCCATCGTCATGAACGCCAAGACCCAGCGCGTCGGCGTCTGCAACGCGGCGGAGTCGCTGCTCGTGGACCGCGCGGTGGCGCCTGCGTTTCTCCCCGTCATGCTCGCCGAGCTCGCCGGGGCCGGCGTCCTTCTCCACTGCGACGAGGAGTCCCTCGCGCTCGCGGGAGGGCTTCCCGACGGCAGCGCCGTCGCGGCCACCGAGCGTGACTGGGGCACGGAGTATCTCGCCCTCGAGATGAGCGTCCGCGTGGTCTCGGGGCTCGACGAGGCCATCGCGCACGTCAACCGCTACGGCACCGGTCACTCCGAGGCCATCGTCGCCGACTCCTATGACGCCTGCGAGACGTTTCTCGCCGGCGTCGACGCCGCGGTGGTCTACGCCAACGCCTCGACGCGCTTCACCGACGGGGGGGTCTTCGGGCTGGGCGCCGAGATCGGCATCTCCACGCAGAAGCTCCACGCCCGCGGGCCCATGGGGGCCGGCGAGCTCACCTCGGTCAAGTACGTGGTGCGCGGGAGCGGGCAGGTGAGGTAGGCATGGACCTCGACGCCCTGAGGGAACACGACCTCCCGCCGCTCGGAGCGGACCCGTCGCGCACCTATCGCCTGGGCATCATGGGCGGCACCTTCGATCCCATCCACAACGGGCACCTCGTGGCGGCGGAGCAGGCCTTCGACGACCTGGGCCTTGACCTCGTCGTCTTCATGCCCGCCGGGCGACCGGCCTTCAAGCAGGACAAGCGCGTCACCTCGGGGGAGGAGCGCTTCGCGATGACGCTGCTCGCGACGGCGGACAACCCCCACTTCGTGACCTCCCGATTCGAGGTCGACCGCGAGGGCGTCACCTACACCGCCGACACCCTGCGCCTGCTGCGCTCGCTCTACCCGGACAACGTCGAGTTCTACTTCATCACCGGCGCCGACGCCATCACCGAGATCGTGACCTGGCGAGACGCCGCCGACATCGCCCGCCTCGCGCACCTCGTCGCGGCGACGCGACCCGGCTACGACCTCGACCGCGCCTGGGACATCATCGACTCGTCGGGCATAGACTTCGACGTCACCTACCTCTCCGTCCCCGCGCTCGCAATCTCCTCGAGCTACCTGCGCGAGCGCGTGGAGGCGGGCCAGAGCCTGCGCTACCTCACGCCCGACCAGGTGACGGGCTACCTCCACAAGCACGGGCTCTACGGGGCGCGCAGAAGCCGCTACGGGCAGACGGGGGAGGCGGTCGACTAGATGGGCAGGAAGAAGGAGCGCGAGGCAAAGGCCTCCTACACGCCCGAGCAGGAGGTCCTTCTCGGCAAGCTCGAGGCGGACCTCGCGGTCCAGCTCAGCGCCAAGCCCAAGCGCCTGGCGCACTCGCTCTCGGTCGCGCGGACGGCCGAGCGGCTCGCGCTGACCTACGGGGCGGACCCCTTCCTCGCGCGCGCCGCCGGCATCCTCCACGACTGGGAGAAGGCCCTCTCGACCTCCGAGCAGCTCGCCCGCGCCCGCGAGCTCGGCATCGACCTCGGCGTCGAGCTCGAGCTCGTGCACTCGCTCCTGCACGGCATGATCGCGGCCCGGGAGCTCCCGGCGCGCTACCCGGAGCTCCCGCCCGCCGTGTGGCACGCCATCGCCGTCCACACCTCCGCCTGCGCCGACATGAGCGCCCTCGACGAGGTCCTCTTCGTCGCCGACGGAATCGAGCCTTTGCGCCCCCGCACCCCCGGCATCGAGCGCAGCCGCTCGCTCGTGGGCAAGGCCTCCCTCGACGACCTGTTCTGGGAGTCGTTCGTCGGGGGTATAACCTATGTGCTGGAGGGGGGCCGCTACCTCTATCCCGGCACCATCGACGTCTACAACGCCCTCGCGGCACGGCGCGCCAGGCGCGCAGCTAAGGAGAAAGCATGACCGTAACCCCGCTCGAGCTCGCAAAGGTCGCCGCCTACGCGGCCGACGACAAGAAGGCCACCGACCTCGTTCTTCTCGACCTCTCGTCCAAGACCGACGTCTGCGACTACTTCCTCATCTGCACGGGCGCCAACCCGCGCCAGGTCGACGCGATCGTCGACGAGATTCGCGAGAAGGTCGGCGCCAACTGCGGCGTCTCCCCGCTGTCCTGCGAGGGGCGCGAGGGGCTCTCGTGGGTCCTCATTGACTACGGCAGCGTCGTCGTGCACGTCTTCAAGCCCGAGACCAGGGACTTCTACCGCCTCGAGGCGCTCTGGGGGGACGCGCCCCGCGTCGAGCTCGACCTCGAGCCCTAGCATGTCCGACGTCTGTAAATTGGGGACAGTCCCCAACTTACAGAGTCCCGACCCGCTCGCGTGGGACGGACCGGCCGTGGGGCTTCTCGACCTCGACGCCTTCTTCGCCTCGGTCGAGCAGCTCGACCATCCGGAGTGGCGCGGGCGCCCCGTGATCGTGGGCGGCTCGGCCGACCGTCGCGGCGTGGTCTCGACGGCTTCCTACGAGGCGCGCCGCTATGGCGTGCACTCCGCCATGCCCTCGGCGACGGCGCGGCGCCTCTGCCCCGACGCCATCTGGACCAGGGGCAACTTCGCGCGCTACCGCGAGATGAGCGCGCAGGTGATGGCCATCCTCGGCGACGAGACGCCGCTCGTGGAGCAGGTCTCCATCGACGAGGCG
Organism: Thermophilibacter sp. ET337; assembly: GCF_024733715.1. NCBI lineage: Bacteria > Bacillati > Actinomycetota > Coriobacteriia > Coriobacteriales > Atopobiaceae > Thermophilibacter > Thermophilibacter sp. ET337. Next base: position 42,057 of record NZ_JANRHO010000011.1, read on the forward strand.
TTCTTCGACGTGACGCCGGGCCGCTACTCGCGCGAGAGCCCCATCGAGATCTGCCGGCGCGTCCAGCGGCGCGTGGCGGAGCTCGGCGTGACCTGCTCGATCGGCCTCGGCGTCAACAAGACCGTGGCAAAGATCGCCTCGGAGCGCGAGAAGCCCCGCGGGCTTACCGCCGTGCTCCCGGGCACGGAGCGCGCGTTTCTCGCCCCGCTGCCGGTCGGCGCGATGAGCGGGGTGGGGCCCGCGACGCAGGAGCGCCTGAGGAGGATGGGAATACGCACGCTCGGGGAGCTCTCGCGCGCGGACGCCGCCGAGCTTGAGCGGACCTTCGGGGTGCTGGGGCCGCGGATGGCGCTGCGAGCGGCCGGGCTCGAGCGCAGTTCCGTGGCGGAGGCCGCCGCCCCGGAGGACGTGAAGTCCGTCTCCAACGAGCGCACGTTCTCAAAGGACCTCACGGAGCGCGACCAGGTCCGCGCCGGCGTGGCGCACGTCTCGGAGATGGTGGGCCGGCGCCTGCGGCGCAAGGGCCTGCGCGGGCGCACGGTGACGCTCAAGGTCAAGTACGACGCGACCCACGCGCGCACCGCTCAGCGCGCCCTTGCGGAGCCCACAGACGACGAGCGCGTCTTCGGGCGCGTCGCGTTGGCGCTTCTCGACGAGCTGTGGCAGCCGGGCATGCGCGTGCGCCTGCTCGGCGTGGGCGTCTCGGGCTTCGACGACGACCGCCCGGCGCAGATGAGCCTCTTCGGCGGCGGGGCGGACGAGGCAGGGGAGGGGCGCGACCGCTCGGCCCTCGGGCGGGTCGCCGACGCACTGCGCGAGCGCTTTGGGGACGACGCCGTGGGATACGGGCGTGACCTTCGCTTCAAGGACAGGACCTCGGACACCGCCCCGATGCACAAGGACGCGTGAGCGGGTCTCTTGGTTGGCGCAACGACCTGACGACATTGTCAAGCGGGCGGGTTGACAATATAACCTGACGACATTGTCAAGCGGGCGGGTTGACAATATAACCTGACGACATTGTCAAGGCTGGGGGAGGCGCGGGGGCTCGGAGGCCCTGCCGGCGAGCGGCAGGCTCACCGTGAAGGTAGTCCCGTCTCGCTCCGAGGAGGCGGCGCCGATCGTGCCGCCCATGGACTCCACGAGGCTCTTGGCAATGGCGAGCCCCAGGCCAAAGCCGCCCGAGGCCTGCCGCTCGCGCGCGTCGTCGGTGCGATAGAAGCGGTCGAAGAGGTGCTCGAGCGCCTCGGGGGAGATGACCTCCCCGCGGTTGGTCACGGCGAGCCTCGCCAGCTTCCCCTCGCGGGCGAGAAGGACGCGGACCTCGGTGCCCTCCTCGGCGTACTTGGTCGCGTTGTCGAGCAGCGTCCGCACCACGCGGCGCGTGCGGTCGGGCTCGGCCATCACGCGCACGTCCCCCTCGAGCTCGCACGAAAGCGAGCATCCCCGCTCGAAGGCCACGGCGTCGAACTCGAGGGCGCACCCCGAGACCAGGCCGGAGAGCTCGACGGGCGAGAGCGCCACGGCTCCCGGCCCGCCCGTCGCCTCCTGCTCGTCGGCGCGGGCGAGGGTCAGCAGGTCCTCGACGAGCTCCTTCATGTGGCGCGCCTCGTCCGAGGTGCTCTCGACCCAGCGCCGCGCCCCCTCGGGGAGGTCCTTCTCGTCCTCGAGGATCTGCGCGTTGGCCAAGATCACCGCGAGCGGCGTCTTGAGCTCGTGGGAGGCGTCGGACACGAAGCGGCGCTGCTGCTCCCAGGCGCGCTGCACGGGGCGCAGCGCCCAGCCGGAGAGAACGTAGGACACGACGAAGAGTGCCCCCATCGAGATGGCGAAGATCAGCAGGCTGCTCAGCGCCTGCGCCCTCAGGGTCGCGCCCCTGAGGTAGGTGTCCACGAAGGCGATGCGCCAGCCCCAGGCGGTCTGCGTCCTCATCCAGGCGATGGGGTAGTCGGCGCAGCGGCCCGAACTGTCCCCGCTCGAGAGCGCGTCGCTGACGACGGCCCGAAGGGTCTCGTCGGAGACGCTGGCAAACAGGCTCGTGCGGTCGTAGACGGCCCCGTCCGGCGAGACGTCGACGACGACGGCCAGCATGAGCTCGGCGCTCTGCTCGCCCGACGAGTCGCCGATGGTTGCGGCGGCGACCCCGTCGGAGAGCGCGCGCTCGAGGATCTGCGTGACGATGCCGCGCTGGGTCAGGGCGCTCGAGAAGAACGACGAGCCGAGCACGCCCGCGAGGACCAGTCCCACGAGCAGCATCGTGATGGCGATGAACTGTCGGCGGAGCCGCCTGAGCATGGGCGCCCCCTACTCGGAGAACACCTCGAGGCGGTACCCGAGCATCCTCAGCGTTGTGATCTGGACCTTGGAGCCGATGTGGGCGAGCTTCTTGCGGAGGAACGAGACGTAGGCCTCGACCGAGTTCTCGGAGGCCTCCGAGCCGCCCCAGACGCGCGAGAGCAGGTCCTGCTTGGAGACCACGCGCGAGCTCGAGCCCATGAGGATGCTCATGACCTCGAACTCCTTGCCCGACAGGTGGACCGAGGCCTCGCCGCAGGAGAGGTCGTGCGTGGCGAGGTCGAGCCTCACGTCGGCGAAGGTCACCTCGTCGAGCATCACGTCGCCCCTTCGCCTGGTCAGCGCGCGCAGGCGAGCGAGCAGCTCGGGCGCCTCGAAGGGCTTGGTCATGTAGTCGTCGGCGCCGGCGTCGAGGCCCTCGACCTTGTCCTGCGTGGAGGTGCGGGCCGTGAGCATGAGCACGGGCACCGAGCTGCCGCGGCGACGGAGCTCGTGGACGACCTCCCGGCCGTCCATACCCGGAAGCATGACGTCCAGGACGACGGCGTCGAACGCGCCGGACAGGGCCGACCTCAGGCCGACCCTTCCGTCGTAGCACGCCTCCGCGTGGCACGAGGCGTTCTCGAGAATGTGGACGATGGCGTCGGCGAGGTTGCGCTCGTCCTCGACAACCAGAATGTTCATGGGTGGACTCCCTTGCGGTCGCGGGCGGCAGGAGGGCCGCCTCGACGCCTATCCTACCCACCGGCCCTGAATATCTCCTGAACAGGGGCCCATTCAGGAAGTTGACAATGCACGTTCACAAAAACTGCACCTTGCGGCCACGAGCAAGAGTCGTATGATGGATAGTCGTTTTGTGGCTCTGCGGTGCGGCCAACCCAACTACCCCGCGCACCGCCCGAACGGAGGAGTTTTCATTGGCAGTCAAGATTCGCCTGGCCCGTCACGGTGCCAAGAAGCGTCCGTACTACCGCGTTGTCATCGCTGACGGCCGCATGCCCCGCGACGGCCGCTACATCGAGCTCGTCGGCCGCTACAACCCGCTGACCAACCCCAAGGTCATCGACATCAACCTCGAGAAGGTCGACGAGTGGATCGCCAAGGGCGCCCAGCCCACCAACGCCGTCGCCCACCTCATCGACGTCGTCCGCAACGGTCAGCCCGTCGTCGAGAAGAAGGCCAAGATTTCGAAGAAGGCCGCTGCCAAGGCCGCCGCTGCCGCCGAGGCCGCCGCTGAGGCCGCCGAGGCCGAGGCCGACGCCGAGTAGGCATCCCATGGAGGCCGAGAAGGGCGCGCTCGCCACGGTCGACGAGACCGAGCTCCCCTCTGACCGCGTTGCGGACCTGGTCGAGTACATCGTCTGCGGCCTCGTGGACGACGAGGACTCCGTCTCCCTCGACGTGACCGACAGCGAGGGCTCCTCGCTGATCGAGGTCAGCTGCTCCGAGGAGGACGCGGGCCGGGTCATCGGCCGCAAGGGTCGTACGATCAAGGCCATCAGGACGCTCGCCCGCGCGCTCGGACAGCGCGTGGGCACCTCGGTCGAGGTCGAGGTCGTGGGCTAGGCTCATGCGCGAGCGCTACAGAACCATAGCCCGTGTGGCGAAGGCCCACGGGAGGCGAGGGGAGGTCGTGACGGTTTCCGTCCACGGCCTTCCCTCTCTTGTGCGCGAGGGCCTCGAGGTGGCGCCCCTGCCCCCGGAGCTCACCGGGCCGCGCTGGCGCACCGTCGTCTCGTGCACGTCCGACGACCGGGGCGGCCAGCTCGTCGCGCTCTCGGGGGTCGACGACATCTCCCAGGCGGAGCTGCTCGTCGGAAAGACCCTGCTCGCGCGCCGATCGGACCTTCCGGAGGACCTCGAGCTCCACGACCCCCGCTCCCTCATCGGCCGCGAGGTCGTGGACGAGCGCCTCGGGGCGCTCGGCTCGATCGAGGAGGTCATGCGCGGGCCCGCCAACGACGTCTGGGTCGTGCGGGGCGCCGCGGGTGAGACGCTTCTGCCCGTCATCGACGACGTCGTGGGAGAGGTGGGGGAGAGCGGGCCCGTCACGGTCCGCGTGCCCGCCGGCCTCGAGCCTAAGGGGGCCAAAGATGCTCTGTGAGACGCTCTCCGTCTTTCCCGAGGTCTTCGAGCCCTACCTGGGCGTCTCGGTCCTCGGGCGGGCGCGCCGCGCGGGCGTGTTCGACTTTTGCGCCCACGACCTGCGCGACTGGACCCACGACCGTCACCGCACGGTCGACGACGCCCCGTTCGGGGGCGGCCAGGGCATGCTCATGAAGCCCGAGCCCATCTTCGAGGCGGTCGAGGACATCGCCGGCTCCGGGCCGAGGCCACACGTCGTGTTCTTCTCGCCCTGCGGACGCCGCTTCGACCAGCGCGTCGCCGAGCGCCTCTCCGGCATGGAGCGGCTGCTGCTCGTCTGCGGTCGCTACGAGGGGATGGACGAGCGGGCCTACGCGCTCGCCGACGAGGTCCTCTCCCTCGGCGACTACGTCCTGACGGGCGGGGAGCTCGCCGCGCTCGTCGTGATCGACGCGGTCTGCCGCCTTCTGCCCGGAGCGCTCGGCGACGAGATGAGCGCGATCGACGAGTCCTTCTCGTCCGCCGGGCTGCTCGAGTACGCCCAGTACACGAGGCCCGCGAGCTTCCGGGGCATGGACGTGCCCGAGGTGCTGCTCTCGGGCGACCACGCGCGCGTCGACGCCTGGCGCAGGCGAAGCGCGCTCGAGCGGACCGCGCTGTGGCGCCCCGACCTCATCGAGGGCGCGGACCTGAGCGACGAGGAGCGCGCGTTCGCCCGCGAGATCGCGGCGAGGGGGCCGTCCCCGCGCCGCGCGGACGCAGAGGGAGAGGGGGCCTGCCATGGCCAGGCATGAGGCGCCGGACGCGACCGAGAGGCGCGAGCGCTCCGGCTGGGGCTGGTTCGCCCTGTGGCTCGTCGCCGCCGTGGCGGTCGGGCTTGTCGTCAAGACCTTCGTCGTCACCCCCTACGTCGTGCCCACCGGCTCGATGCGGGACACCATCATGGAGGGGGACGTGCTCCTCGGCGAGCGCGTGAGCCTCTACTTCGGCGATCCCGAGGTCGGCGACGTCGTCACCTTCGACAGCCCCCTCGACGGCGAGACGCTCATCAAGCGCGTCGTCGCGGTGGGCGGGCAGACGATCGAGCTCGTGAACGGCGCCGTCCACGTGGACGGCGAGCCGCTCGACGAGCCCTACGTCGAGGGCCGCCCCACCTACTCGCTCTCGGACCTCCCGGGCTCCGCGGGCATCACCTACCCCTACGTGGTCCCCGAGGGGTGCGTCTGGGTGATGGGGGACAACCGCACCGACTCCAAGGACTCGCGCTACTTTGGCGCCGTGAGCCTCGATGACGTAACATCGAGGGCGCTTTTCATCTACTGGCCGCTGGACCACGTCGGGGCGCTCTAGCCCCGTCGAGGCAAGAAGGAAGGGCAAAGGACACATGAGGGAAGACGCGCTTACGTTCCAGGACATGATCCTCGCGCTCGAGCGCTACTGGGCGGACCAGGGCTGCACCGTCATGCAGCCCTATGACTCCGAGGTCGGCGCCGGCACGTTCCACACCGCCACGACGCTGCGCTCGCTCGGGCCCGGTGCCTGGCGCACCTGCTACCCGCAGCCCTGCCGCCGCCCCGCGGACGGCCGCTACGGAGAGAACCCCAACCGCATGCAGCACTACTACCAGTTCCAGGTCATCCTCAAGCCGTGCCCGGCCGACTCCCAGGAGCTCTACCTGGGCTCGCTCGCGGCCATCGGCCTCGACCCGGCCGAGCATGACGTCCGCTTCGTCGAGGACGACTGGGAAAGCCCCACGCTGGGCGCCTGGGGGCTTGGCTGGGAGGTCTGGATGGACGGCATGGAGGTCACCCAGTACACCTACTTCCAGCAGGTGGGCGGCATCGAGGTCGACCCGGTGCCCGTCGAGATCACCTACGGCCTCGAGCGCATCGCCATGTACGCCCAGGGCGTCGACTCGGTCTATGACGTCATCTGGTCCTACCTGCCCGACGGCACCCCGATGACCTACGGCGACGTCTTCCATGAGAACGAGTACGAGTTCTCGACCTACAACTTCGAGGTCGCCAACGTCGAGATGATGCGCCAGAAGTTCGACGACTACGAGCGCGAGTGCCACGCCTGCCTCGACGCGCACCTGCCGCTTCCCGCCTACGACTGCGTGATGAAGTGCTCCCACGCCTTCAACCTGCTCGACGCCCGCGGCGCCATCTCGGCCACCGAGCGCGCCAACTACATCCTGCGCGTCCGCACCATCGCCAAGCTCTGCTGCGAGTCCTACCTCGCGGAGGTGGCCTCCAAGACGGACGACGATGCCAAGAAGGGGGAGGTGGCCTAGATGGCCGAGACCCGTGACTTCCTGCTCGAGATCGGCTGCGAGGAGATGCCCTCCGCGCCGCTCATGAACGCCGCCCAGCAGCTCGGCGGGCTCGTGGCCAAGGGCCTCGACGCCGCCGGGCTCTCCCACGGCGAGGTTCGCGTCATCTCCACCCCCAGGCGCCTCGCCGCCCTGGTGGCAGACGTCGCCGTCGCCACCGACGAGGTCCACGAGGTGAGGCGCGGCCCCAAGGCGGCCATCGCCTTCGACGAGTCCGGCCAGCCCACCAAGGCCGCGCTCGGCTTCGCGCGCAAGCTCGGCGCCGACGCCGCGAGCCTCGTGCGCCGCGTCGACTCCGACGGCAACGAGTACGTCTTCGCGGAGCGCAACGTCCCCTCGCGCCCGGCGGCCCCCATCCTCTCCGAGCTCGGCGCCGAGGTCATCGGCGGGCTCCAGTGGCCCAACTACCGCAGCCAGCGCTGGGGCTCCGAGCACGCCACCTTCGTGCGCCCGATCCGCTGGATCTGCGCGCTTCTCGGCACCGAGGTCGTCCCCGTGACCTACGCCGACGTCACCTCCGGCAACACCACGCGCGGCCACCGCGTCCTGGCGCCCGGCGACCACGTCGTGAGCTCCCCGGCCGACTACGAGGCCACGCTCGAGCGGGCCTTCGTCCTCTCGGCCGAGCGTCGCGCCGAGAAGATCCGCGTCGGCATCGCCGAGGTCGAGCGACAGCGCGGCGGCGCCCACGTCGACACCCCCAAGAAGATCTTCGACGAGGTCGTCAACCTCTGCGAGTGGCCGACGGTGCTCGTGGGCACCTTCGACGAGTCCTTCCTCGAGGTCCCGCACGAGATCATCTGCGAGTCGATGCTCTCCAACCAGCGCTACTTCCCGATCTACGACGCCGCCGGCGAGCTCACCCGCGAGTTCATCGTGGTCTCCAACGCCGACCCGCGCGTCTCTGACACCGTCGTCTCGGGCAACGAGCGCGTGGTGCGCGCGCGCCTCGACGACGCCAAGTTCTTCTATGACGAGGACCTCAAGCGCCCGATGGAGGAGTTCGTCGAGCGCCTCGGCACCGTGACCTTCCAGGAGCGCCTGGGCACGGTGCTCCAGAAGGTCGAGCGCATGGAGGGCCTCGCCGCCGCCGTCGCCAGGCAGGCGGGGGAGAGCGAGGCGGGCGTGGCCGCCGCGGCCCGCGCGGCGCACCTCGCCAAGGCCGACCTCGTCTCCCAGGCCGTCGTGGAGTTCACCAACCAGCAGGGCGTCATGGGCGGCTACTACGCCGCGGCCGCCGGCGAGGCGCCGGAGGTCTGCGACGCGATCCGCGAGCACTATCGCCCGCGCTTCGCCGGCGACGAGCTGCCGTCGGGCGTCTGCGGGCGCTGCGTCGCGGTGGCCGACAAGCTCGACACCGTCTGCGGCATCTTCGCCATCGACGAGCCGCCCACCGGCTCCTCCGACCCCTACGCCGTGCGCCGCGCGGCCATCGGCATCATCGCCATGCTGCGCACGATGCCCGGCACCGACCTGCGCCAGCTCGTCGGGCTCTCGCTGGGCGCCTACCAGGCGCAGGGCCTCGAGTTCGACCTCGAGTCCGTCGCCTGCGCGGTCGTGCGCTTCTTCCAGGGCCGCCTCGTCGGCATCGCCCGCGACGAGGGCCTGCGCCCCGACACCATCGAGGCCGTCTCCGCCGTCGGCGTCATCGACCCGACCGAGTTCATGGCCCGCGCGCACGCCCTCGAGGACGCCCGCTCCCAGAGCCCCGAGCTCTTCGAGGACCTCGCCGTCGCCTACGCCCGCGCCGCCCACCTGGGCGACCCGGAGCTGGGCTCCGAGGTCGACGCCGCCCTTCTCGGACCTGCCGAGAAGAGCCTCTTTGATGCCTGCGAGCAGGGTCGCGTTTGCGTGGACGAGGCGCTCGGGCGCGACGACTACGCGGGCGCCGTCACCGCCCTTGCCGAACTCAGGGCGCCCATCGACCGATTCTTCGATGACGTTCTTGTCATGGACGAGGATACTGCGGTAAGGGAGAACCGCCTTCGCCTGCTCAATCGCTTCGTCAGCGTCTTTGCCGGCGTCGCGGACATCGGCGCGCTCTCGAAAAAGAAGTAAGATACGTACGACAGCGGGTACCATCCCCGAAAGAGCCGAGAAGCATAGGAGGTCTCGTGATGGCCAAGCTCGATTTGGATGACGACATCTTCGGTCAGGTCGTCCCCCTCATCTTCGTGTTGTCCGACGCCCGCGGCGAGACCGCCAACACGGTCGTCATGGCCGCCGCCGCCCAGTTCGGCGAGGGCTCCGTCGACATCGAGCGTCTCTCCAACGTCAAGGACGTGGACACCGTCCGCGCCTTCCTCGACGAGAACTACGACGAGAGCCGCCCCTGCGCCGTGTTCCACACCTTCGCCAACGGCACCCTGCGCCGCGAGATCCGCCGCGAGCTCGACCGCCGCGGGATCCCCTCGATCGACCTTCTCGGCCCGGCCGTGACGGTCCTCTCGACGCTCACGGGCGAGGAGCCCACGCGAGAGATCGGCGCTCTGTACAAGTAGGAGGGGATGGTCGGCCAAAACGGCCAATTCGTCTCTGATGATACTATCTTTGGGGTCGTGCCGCGGGGCACGGCCCCATATTTTGTTGCCGCTCACCGCTTACCTAGCGACGCTGACCGAATGGCGGAATGCCTTTTCCTTCTCACGAGAGGTTGCTAAACTGACCAATGGTCGCGAGAGTGCCGTGCGCGACCAAGTCAGTGCGCCAGGCCGAGGGCCCGGCGTTAGGAACCCAAGGAAAGCAAGGGGTAAACATGGCAGAAAAGCACGTCTACCGCTTCGGCTTCGACGCCAACGGCAACAACGTGACCGAGGTCGCGGGCGAGTCCGTTGCGGAGGCCAAGTGGATCACCGGTGGCAAGGGCGCCAACCTTGCCGAGATGGCCAACATCGGCCTTCCCGTCCCTCCCGGATTCACCATCACCTGCCAGACCTGCGTCGCCTACTCCAGCGCCGGTAACGTCTGGCCCGAGGGCGTCCTCGACGAGATCGACGAGTACCGCAAGGACCTCGAGGAGCGCATGGGCAAGAAGCTCGGCGACTCCGAGGATCCGCTGCTCGTCTCCGTCCGCTCCGGCGCCCCCTTCTCCATGCCGGGCATGATGGACACCGTCCTCAACCTCGGCCTCAACGACGACTCCGTCCAGGGCCTCGCCAAGCAGACCGACAACCCGCGCTTCGCCTACGACTCCTACCGTCGCTTCATCCAGATGTTCTCCGACGTGGTCATGGGCGTCTCCGGCCAGCTCTTCGAGGACGCCATCTCCGCCAAGAAGGCCGAGAAGGGCGTGAAGCTCGACACCGAGCTCGACGCCGACGACCTCAAGGACCTCGTCGCCACCTTCAAGCAGATCTTCGTCGACAACGTCGACGCCGAGAAGTACCCCGAGGTCGTCGTTGACGGCAAGGTGGCCTTCCCGCACGATCCGCTGCTCCAGCTGCGCCTTGCCGAGCAGGCCGTCTTCGGCTCCTGGAACACGGACCGCGCCATCCTCTACCGCAAGCAGAACAAGATCCCCGACGATCTGGGCACCGCCGTCAACGTCCAGGTGATGGCCTTCGGCAACAAGGGCAACACCTCCGCCACCGGCGTCGCGTTCACCCGCAACCCGGCCGACGGCACCAACGAGCGCTACGGTGACTTCCTGGTCAACGCCCAGGGCGAGGACGTCGTTGCCGGCATCCGCAACACCGAGCCTATCGCCGACCTGCCCAAGGTCCCGGGCCTGGAGGAGGCTGGCAAGGAGCTCTTCCACGTCTTCGAGATCCTCGAGGACCACTACGCTGACATGATGGACCTCGAGTTCACCATCGAGCAGGGCAAGCTCTGGATGCTCCAGACCCGCGTGGGCAAGCGCACCGCCCTGTCCGCCCTCAAGGTTGCCATCCAGATGTACGAGGAGGGCCGCATCTCCAAGGAGGAGGCGGTCATGCGCGTTGCCCCCGAGCAGCTCGACCAGCTCCTCCACCCGCAGTTCGACCCCAAGGCCGACTACAAGGTCATCGCCAAGGGCCTCAACGCCTCCCCGGGCGCTGCCGTCGGCGCCGTCGTGTTCTCCTCCGCTGACGCCGAGGCCTACGCAGAGGCCGGCAAGCCCTGCATCCTCGTGCGCTGGGAGACCACGCCCGACGACCTCCACGGCATGGTCGCCGCCGAGGGCATCCTGACCTCTCACGGTGGCAAGACCTCCCACGCGGCCGTCATCGCCCGCGGCATGGGCGCCCCCTGCGTCTGCGGCGTCGACGCCCTCCAGATCGACGCGGTCAACAAGGTCTGCACCGTCGCCGGCACCGACATCACCCTCCACGAGGGCGATGTCATCTCCATCGACGGCACCACCGGCGACGTCATCCTCGGCGAGGTTGCCCTCGTCCGTCCGGAGCTCGGCGGCGACCTCCAGACCATTCTCGACTGGGCCGACGAGGTCCGTCTCGACGCTGACCGCGGTCGCGTGATCGGCGTCCGCGCCAACGCCGACAACCCGGCCGACGCCCAGCTCTCCAAGGACAACGGCGCCTCCGGCATCGGACTCTGCCGCACCGAGCACATGTTCCTCGGCGAGCGCAAGCAGCTCATCCAGAACTTCATCCTCGCCGACGACGAGGCCGTCAAGGCCGACGCCGTCGAGAAGCTCGGCGCCGCCCAGAAGGGCGACTTCCTCGAGATGTTCAAGGCCATGGACGGCATGCCCGTCATCGTGCGCCTGCTCGACCCGCCCCTGCACGAGTTCCTCGAGGACCCGCGCGACCTCGACGTCGAGATCGCCAAGGAGGAGGCTGCCGGCAAGGACGTCTCCGAGAAGAAGGCCCTTCTCGCCAAGCTCGACTCCTTCCAGGAGGCCAACCCGATGCTCGGCCTGCGCGGCTGCCGCCTCGGCCTGGTCTACCCCGAGCTCAACGTCATGCAGGTGAAGGCCATCGCCTCCGCCACCGCCGAGCTCCAGAAGCAGGGCCTCAACCCCAAGCCGGAGATCATGATCCCGCTCGTGGCCTTCGAGGAGGAGCTCGCCCTCGTCCGCGAGGTCGTCGAGGAGAACATCAAGGCCGTCGCCGAGGAGTACGGCGTCGAGCTCGACATCCCGGTCGGCACCATGATCGAGATCCCGCGCGCTGCCATCACCTCCGAGGACATCGCCAAGCACGCCGACTTCTTCTCCTTCGGCACTAACGACCTCACGCAGATGGGCCTCGGCTTCTCCCGTGACGACGTTGAGGCTGCCTTCATGCCGCTCTACCTCGACAAGAAGATCTGCAAGACGAACCCGTTCGCCACGCTCGACAAGGGCGTCGCGAAGCTCGTCAAGATGGGCGTCGAGGGCGGCCACGCCGGCAACCCGGACATCGTCTGCGGCGTCTGCGGCGAGACCGGTGGCGACCCCGAGTCCATCCACATGTACTACGACCTCGGCCTCGACTACGTGTCCTGCTCGCCGTACCGCGTGCCCATCGCGCGCCTCGCGGCTGCCCAGGCCAAGATCGAGTCCAACGGCGGCGCTGCCAAGGTCGCCAAGTAAGCCGGCATAACGCCTGTTTGCTGGGGGAGGGGGCTTCGGCTCCCTCCCTTTTTCTGTAAAATGGGGACAGTCTCCAACGTGCAGGTCCCCGCCGCGACCTGTGAATCGGGGACTGTCCCCAATTCACAGATGCCCTGATGGGCCGGGGAGGTCGGAGAATGAGGGTTTCCACGAGGGCAGACCTTGAGCTCGCCGAGCGCGCCCGGCTCTCCCCGGACGCCGCCTTCTCCGACGCCTCGCTCGGCCGCCTGACGCCCGAGGCACCCGACCCCCTGCGCACCTGCTACCAGTGTGACCGCGACCGCATCCTCCACAGCAAGAGTTTCCGGCGCCTCGCCCACAAGACGCAGGTCTTTCTCGCCCCCGAGGGGGACCACTATCGCACGCGCCTCATACACACCCTCGAGGTCTCGCAGGTGGCGCGCTCCATCGCGCGGCCCCTCGGCCTCAACGAGGACCTCACCGAGGCGATCGCCCTCGGCCACGACCTCGGCCACACCCCCTTCGGGCACGTCGGCGAGCGGGCCCTCTCCCACGCCATAGCACGCTATCGCGGTCAGGACTCCGGCGACGGGCTCTTTGCGCACAACGAGCAGAGCGCGCGCATCGTGGATCTTCTGGAGCGTGACGGGCACGGGCTCAACCTCACCCGTGAGGTCGTGGACGGCATACGCAACCACACCGGGTCCCTGAGAGCGCAGACGCTCGAGGGCAGGGTCGTCGCCCTCTCGGACCGCATCGCCTACGTTTGCCACGACATCGATGACGCGGAGCGCGCCGGCCTGCTGCACGAGGGCGACCTCCCCGCCGACGCCCGCGGCATCCTTGGCGCAAGCTCCTCGGAGCGCATCGAGACCATGGTCCACGACGTCGTGACGAGAAGCTCCGCAACCGGCGACGTCAGCATGTCCGAGCCCGTCTGGGACGCCATGATGGCGATGCGCTCCTTCCTCTTTGCCAACCTGTACTCCACCGGCGACGCAAAGTGGGAGGAGCCCAAGGCCTACGTGATGATCGGCGAGCTGTTCGACCACTACGTCAAGCATCTCGACGAGGTGCCCGACGAGTATCGCCTCCACGACGGCGACAAGCCCGAGGTCCAGGTCGCAGACTTCATCTCCGGCATGACGGACCGCTATGCCGTGCGCGTCTACGAGGACCTCAAGGTGCCTCGCTCCTGGAGGAGGGGGTAACGGGTCCTGCCTCGGCCCGCCGTGCCCCACTCTGGTAGACTCGCCACGTCGAGCTTGGGGGGAACGTATTTGAGTAGAAGCAAAAACGGAGGTTTGACGGTCGTCGCGCTCGTGCTGTCTCTGGCGGTGTGCGCGCTGGGGGCGACGACGCTGTGGCTCGTCCTCACGGGCGGGGAAGCGACGGCGCCAGAGGTGACGGAGACGACCCAGACGCAGGTCGAGGGCGCGCTCGAGCCCAGGTCGTTCGACGAGTACTCGTGGGAGGAGCTCGCCGAGGTGGCCCGGCTCATCGCGGCGGCGCCGACCGACGACGAGGGCCGCGCGGTCGCCGAGAGCTACGGCGTCGCCGTGGGCGACACGCGGGCGCTGCCGCTCGACGACGGGCGCGCGACAGCGCTCACCGTCGTGGGCATCCGCGCGGACCGGCGCGCCGACGGCACGGGCGTCGCGGGACTCACGCTCATGAGCTCGCCGATCTCCCTGCGGCCCGTGAACGACGCCCTGACCAACGCCGGCGGCTGGGAGGCCTGCTCGCTGCGTGCCTGGCTCGCGGGCGAGGGGCGCTCCCTTCTGCCCGAGGGCCTCGCGAGCTCGCTTCTGGCTGTGTCCAAGTCCACCAACAACGCCGGGGTCACCACGGACGCCGCCGCCGTGACGCAGACGGCCGACGAGCTGTGGCTCTTCTCGGCATCGGAGGTCTGCGGCGCGCCGGGCTGGTTCGTCGCGGAGTACGGGGAAGAGCCCAACCCCTACACCGGCTACGTCGACTTCTCCGTCTATGACGCGCTGCTCGCCGCCGAGGGCGCCCAGTACGAGTACTTTGCCCTGGCCGGGGTAAGCGGCTCGTCCGACCCCGCGGGCGTCCTCTCGCTCTCGTATGGGGGCACGGAGGTCGCCTGGTGGTACCGGACGGCCTATCCCTACAGCTACACCGGGCAGGACGCCTCGTATTTCTACCAGGTCATGGCCTCGGGGTACCCGTGCGTGACGGCGCTCGCGACTGACGAGGCGGGCGTGGTCGTGGGCATGTGCCTCTAGCCGGGGCGCGTACTGCGGCGAGCAGGCACAAAATGTTGTGTGCTTCTTGTCTAGAGGTAGTGGCTGGCTTATAATCACTCGCTGTGTGTAAAGCTATGTGTCGTTCGCAGGAGCGTCGGCACCTCTAGGAAGAATGAGGTTTGAGCATGGACTACATCCGCGCCATCGAGCGTCAGCAGATCCGCGAGGACATCCCCGCGGTCAAGGTTGGCGACCACGTCAAGGTCCACTACCGCATCGTCGAGGGCGATCGCACCCGTGAGCAGGTCTTCGAGGGCGACGTCATCCGCATGAGCGGCGAGGGCTCCCGCGAGACCTTCACCGTCCGCAAGATCAGCTTCTCCGTGGGCGTCGAGCGCACCTTCCCGCTGCACAGCCCCAAGATCGCCAAGCTCGAGGTCGTCCGTCACGGTGACGTCCGTCGCGCCAAGCTCTACTACCTGCGCGACCGCGTCGGCAAGGCCGCCCGCATCCGCGAGAAGCGCGACTAGCCTCGCATCCACGCACGTCACGGCCGCCCCTTCGGGGGCGGCCTTCTTGTATCGGGAGGTCCCATGTCCGCCACGCGCCCCGTCACGGCAAGGGAGGTCGCCGCGACCCTCGCCGACGCCCCGCTCGAGGAGGCGCGCTCGCTCGTCGAGCGCTACGCAGACGACCCGAGAAAGCAGGTCGCCGCCGCCGTGGGCGCGGCGCGGAGGCGCATCGAGCGCGAGGAGCGCGAGCGTGAGCGCGTCGAGGGCATGTACGCCCTGCAGCTCGAGCTCGGGGGCCCCGGCGTCGTCGTGGGCGTCGACGAGGTGGGCCGCGGGGCGATCGCCGGGCCGCTCACCGTCGCGGCGGTCTGCCTGCCCCGGGAGCCCGTCGTCTGGGGCATCAACGACTCCAAGCAGCTCACCCCCGCCCGCAGGGAGGCGCTCGCCGCGCGCATCGCCGAGGTCGCCGTCGCCGTGGGCATCGCGCACGTCGAGCCCGCCTCCATCGACGCCGTGGGGATGGCCGCCTCCTTACGCCTCGCCATGGCGCGCGCCGTCGCCGACACGGGACTCGACCCGGACTGCGTCCTCATCGACGGCAATCCCGTGCATGCGCATCCCGCCGAGAAATGCCTGGTCAAAGGCGACGCCCGCATCGCCGCCATCGCCGCCGCCTCGATCGTCGCCAAGGTGACGCGCGACGCCCTCATGGTCGCCCTCGACGAGGAGTATCCCGGCTACCATCTCGCGGAGTGCAAGGGCTACGGCTCCGCCGAGCACATCGCCGCCATTCGCGAGAAGGGCCTCTCGCCGATCCATCGCGTCTCCTTCTGTGGCAACTTCGTGGAGAATCTCACCCTTTTCTAGATCCCCGGCTTTTGAACCCATTTCGTCACCCATGACGCGCCCCAAGGCCGTCGCGGGCGCGGGTGCCTCGGGAGTTTGAGGCGTCTGCCGTCCGTCTGCGGCGCGTCAGCTTGGCCTTCGCTCGCCGAAAGCCGCCCCTGCCATGCTCTTGCCATCACGGGCGACGAACGGAGGGGCACATGGAGAGGGAGCTTCAGGAGCTTGGGCGGGACCGCGACGACGCCATGCGCGCCGATGACCCGCGGCGGGGCGAGACGGGCGAGGGGCGGCCGGCGCGGCCCTGCTCCGTGCGCGACATGACGCCGCAGGAGCTCGGCGCGAGAGGGGAGGAGATGGCGGCGAACTACCTCGAGCGGAAGGGCTGGGAGCTGCTCGAGCGCAACTGGCGCTGCGGCTTTGGCGAGGTCGACATCATCGCGCGCGAGGAGGAGTTCTCCGACACCGTCGTGCTCGTGGAGGTCAAGACGAGGCTCGCGCTGGGCGGGCGCGAGGGGATGCCCGAGCTCGCCGTCGACGAGGCCAAGCGCGAGCGCTACCGGATGTGCGCGCTCGCATACCTCATGCAGCACGGCGAGGCGCGCTCGATACGCTTCGACGTCATCGCCCTGAACGTGATGGGCGAGGGCGGCGCGCGGCTGCGCCACCTCTTCGGCGCCTACTCGATGGACAGCTGATGGGCCCCGGGGGCGCCTTCGTGCGGGCGGCGAACCTGAGCGGCGTGCACGCGACCCCGGTCACGGTCGAGGTCAGCACCTCCGGAGGCATCCCCGGCCTCGACGTCGTGGGCATGCCGGACCACGCGGTGCTCGAGGCGCGCTCGCGCGTCCGCTGCGCGCTGCGCTCCTGCGGGTTCGAGCTGCCCCGCCTCCACGTGACCATCAACCTCGCCCCCGGCGAGGTGAGAAAGTCGGGGACCGGGTTCGACCTTCCCATCGCCGTGGCGATCCTCATCGCCACGGGCCAGCTCTCGCCGGAGCTCGCGCGCGACACCCTGTTCGTCGGCGAGCTCGGCCTCGACGGGTCGGTCTGCCCCGTGCGCGGGGAGATGGCCTACGCCCTGCTCGCCAGAAACCTGGACCTGACCCTCGTCGCCTCCGAC